>DJPG01000147.1:0-5102 GCA_002439735.1 Firmicutes bacterium UBA6418
TTCGAGCAGGTATGTCAAAGCATTTTGCCAAGCAGAGAAACATTTATAATTTTTCGCTTCAACTGGCTTTTTTGAGGTAATGTGAAGACCTATAACCGTACTTCGGTCCCCGTAAAGTTTTTTCGTACAGAACGCCGCGCCTGTAAATGTCATTCTCCCTTACCATTGAACTTGGGTAGGCATAACTCGATAACAAAATAAAATAACGAATCCCCAATCCATAACTTTGAACACAAGCGGGGGATCAAGAAAAGTCTTTCCTTTTGCTGGCAGGCAGCTCCGTGCGACGGTAAAGGCTTACAGTTCCACAGGAATGATCTCGCGCTGATTGACCGCGTCCAACGCGAGCTGCGCGCGGGACAGCTCATCGATGACCTTTTCATAATCCGCTTCCACTGCTGCAAGATCATAGTTCGTGTAGGTGTAGTCGATGATATTGGATTGCCTTCCATACTGCTCCTCGACACGCTCTTTGGGCAGTTTGGACTTCATCTCAAGCAGTTTGCTTTTTCGCTTGGTAAGCTGAGGAATGTAGACGAGCATTTCGTCGATGGCCATGTTAAAACCATCCACGATCTGCGCCGTGTTGAAGCAGTTGACGGCGTGCTTGATCCTGCGGATATCTTCCTCAAGCTCCGCAAGACACGCCTGCGTTTTTGCGTAATCGTAGGCGGGACGCACAGATGCAATGTCCTCTCCCATTGCCGCGCGAAAATCACGGCTGCGCCGTTCTTTCTCCAGCAGCGCGGCATATTCGTCGTTGAGCTTTTTCAGCAGCTTGTTGGCCCCGGCAGAAGTGTATTTCATAGTCGATCATCCTTTCTTCCGCGCCCTTTTCTCGGCGCGGGATTCCTTATTCCATTTTCTGTTCTGCTGATAGAATAGCACAGCGCCCTGTACGTTTGTCTGTACAGGGTGCTGATCATTTACACAGTATTGCATTCAGTGAAGCGCCTTTGCCAGCTTTTTACCGAAGTCAGTTCAAGCACTTACTCGCGCGAATGTACGACCTTGCAGTAGGCGCGGCGATCCAACTTCAAATACTTTGCGAGGCGCATATATTGCAGCGCATACCATTGAATATGCACGCGCGGGAAAAGATAGCCAATATGCTGCGCCAAATCCCTGACTGCGTCCGGAGCCGCTGGATTAAATTCACAGCGGCCATTGCAGAATTCCCCTTTTCTCATGTTTTCGGCATCGAGAAACGCCCTGTCTGCATCTTTGTAAATCGACCGAAGCATATCGAAAGCATCATCGCGCGTATAGATCGGGCAGGATAAAAGCAGCGGATCGTCTAAAAACCTTTCAAAGTAGGCCAACGAACTGTCCGAGTCTTCCACTTTATAAGTATTATGGGCTGCAGCAAGCAAATTTACCTTTTCCCGGAATGTTGCCGGCCTTTGTCTAACGAACACGCCAAACTCGTCCTGGCTCAAAACAGAGACATTTAGAATATCCTGACAGGAAATATCGGAAAGGCTTTCCGGTATCATACTGTCGTTCAGAATGCCTGTCTCCCATTGCAGATCGTCAAGCCCGTCCAACCAGTCGATGCTCAGAAGCAGAATTTTTTCAAGTCGCCTTGTTCAAACAACCTCCAGTCGTTGCAAAGGCAGTCTTCTCCATCGCATGTGATGCCGATATGATCGCTATAATCTGCAAGACTTTTCCCTGCAGGGAAAATGGCTACACCGGACGCCGTGATCTTCTCGCTGCTTTGCCAGCCGAGCAATACCGTATGCCGATGCTGCTCGGCATAATGCCGTTCAATAATTTTGCGTGCAAGCGGAATCACGCGTGAGGTCATCCGATACTCGAAAGTCATTTCAGAGGGAGCCTTCCACACATATTCCTCCCGCAGAGAAAAACCGTCCCTACGCAGAACAGTCTTGCAGTGCGGGCATTTTTCTTCAGGCAGGTCCAAACAGGCAACCGCCTTCGGCTGTTCGTGATAATAGCCGCAATGCGGGCAGTAATAGTGTGCTGGCATGGGATTCAGTTCATGGTCACCTAATAGGTAGATCAGGATCGAATTGCTTATCGTTCCTCCCAGATGTAATTTCCCGCAGGCTCGCCTGACCGCATCACTAATTTCCTTAAACAGCAGAAAATCATCAAGGCAGTCCGATTTTTCCAACGATAAGTAGTCTATTTCCCGTTCAAACCGTTGGGATACTTCCTTGGGAATTCCCGCCGGATACAGCTCGTGCAGAGCGCTTTCACAGCAATTACGCAGATATTGTACTGGGTGATTTTTCATGGTACTTTCCTCCACAGTTCTGAATTGGTTGCAGCCTATTGCGGTGTATCCTGCAAATCTGTTATTCCTTGCAAAAATTTTCCGTCATACGAAGGAGACTGCTAAGATTTTTCGCTTTTAAGATGTCCGCCTTAGTGATCGCACCGCCGTCCTCGCGCTGTAGGACAAGAGGCTTTCCATGTTGATCGAAAGATATATTTTTTGCCAAAAACCGCTCGCCTTGAAGCGTGGCCTCGATATCGGGGTGAGCAGTCAGTTCAAATACAATCGCGCTGTGGTCGTCGTGATCGCAAAAGGCAAGCTGCATGGGAAAGGTATCGGAGGAACTGTCTTTGTCTGGCGCAGCGAGGAAGATGCTGCCGTTCTGATAATCACAGAGATAATGATATGGATAGTTGAAGTTCGTACTTATGGTCTTATCTGTTTCAAGATCGATCAAAGAGTATTGTTGATCATCGTTTAAAGAGTATCGCTGGCCATCGCCGGTCAACGCATAACCATGGATGATCTCTAACTGCTTGAAAGTGTCGGAGACTTGACCTGTTTTGGGATTATAGAAGGATTTATCGTTATTATTATATTGCTTTATCACAATACTGGATCGATCCATCCAAACAAGACCGGAATAAGGCCCGTATCCAATATCTTCTGCGCGGATATCATAATTTTTCGTAAGGAAAAGTCTCTTTAAGCAGTGTTGATGTCGTTGGAACAGGCAGAATATACCGCATCCAAGATAAATGATGTCGTCATACCGGTAAGGGAGCACTTTACGGTATTCTAACTTCCCTTGCTTCTCTGTCCAGACCACCTGAAGCAAGCCAAACTGCCCGTCCTTATATGCCTTGCATAGAGCAACGCTCTTTTCGTTATCGCTATTCTTTTGCTTTAGGCAGCATTCCCAAGTCCACTCTATCGTTGCGAGGAAAAGCTCATTTTCGAGTTCCATTATCATGTACCTCTGTTCCGTAAGTTAAAAAGTATCAGGTGAACTCTTGTTCGTGTCCCTTAAAAAAGTGGTAGTAGGCGTCTGTTATTAAGAAGTATAGCATAAGCTCCTGTACATTTATCTGCACAGGAGCTATTCTTATATCATTGTAGCAAAAGCTCGGAATCAATGCTCTTATAGATGTGTTCCCCGTTCAGCTTGGTTTCGTTCCACTTGAACACGCCGATGAACCGATAAGCATCTTCGCCATGCTCGTCCTTGCTCTTTGCGAAGGTAATGCGCGGCTTGTCTGGGTGCTTTACCGTGGTGGCACCACTGTCATTATGCTCGATGATTACATTCCAGTCAGCAGACAGTTCGTTGACCCAACCGCGAGACTGCGCTACCTTTGAACCGTCGGGCAGTTCGATCGCCAACTTAGGACACCAAAGCATTCGATCATCGGTCACACGGAAAAAGCTGCGCTGGATGCGATAGTCTTTATCCTTGCCGAAGCACTTTTGGCAAATATCAGCGATCGTAGAGAAAGAATAGTGGTCATCTACCCGCAGAACACCGCGTTGCTTTATAACCGCCCATTCCTCTTCGGGGGCAAGCCAAGGTGGAAGATGATCACCCCTTTCCGCAACCTTCCGCTTGATCTCAGCGGTGATTTCACGGATGCGGGCATGAAGTGCGTCTGCGTCCAGCGTTGCATCCACGCGGCGAATCGTCAATCCGTCTTCGCTGCAGGCGGACAGCGCCGTTTGCAGGTCGATTTCGCGTGCGGCGTCCTTGAGCCGGTTGTCCTTGTGATATGCTTCGTCGCACTCTACACCGTAGTTAATCTGCGGAAAATAGAGATCGATCAACGCATATCCATTGGAACGGCGGACATATTGCTGCGTTACCGGCTTGATGTTCAGATCATCCAGCCTTGCCCAAATCGCGTTGACAACATAGTTTTCCTTCTCTTTGTCCTTGGTATGGTGCGAAAACATGCGGTAGAGGTAATCTTGCTTCCATGCACGGCCATTTTCTGACATCATAAAAGCCTCCCCATTTCAATGTTTAGACAATCGGTGTCGTAAGAATTTCTATATCTCGGGATAAATTTACATCAAGGTCATCAAACATTTTGTCGGTATCATAACCGCCCAGCACGCAAGCTTTTAGCAGTACGATATGGAAACACCCGTGCTTGCTTTTGATTTCGCAAGGACTGCATCAGCCTTCAGTTCTTTTGATGTAAGAGCCTCTTTTGTGCGGCGATAGAATGGAACAATATGCTCGTGCCATACATTCGGAAGCACCTCATAAAAGAAGATGTCAACGGCTCTATCAATGATGATTTCGGAAGCGTCCATCGCCGTATCCCGGACGGTGTCTTTGATGTAATCCTTAACAGGAGAGCTTTTTCTGGCGGGAGCGGAGGGCGGTGATGAAGTTCTCTGCTGAACCATAGGTGTGTTTTCTGCATAGTACTTCAGTTCTCGCAGAACTCTGTGTGGCTTGCGATTCATGAGCCGTCCGTACTCGTCAATAAAAGCCTCGTCACGTTTCCATTTCGCAAAAAGATCATCATCGGGAATGATATATATGATATTATCTTTCCTAACCCTATGTTCAGCCATACCACAGCCCCCTTCTTTATTTGTTTCTGCAATAGAACCGGAAGTCACAGCCAGCGCAGACCTTCGGGTCATCGGCGCAGTGCCGGAAATCCTTCTTCATGATTTTATGTACCGTATCATTGAACGACGCCAGCGTTCCTTCCACGGCAGACTTCGTATACGGATATGTGATCGTCGGTACACCGCCGTCCTCTCCGGTATAGTAGAGGTGCATCTTACTGACCTTCCGCCCGGTACGCTCCTCCACGAGATGGGCATAGATATGAAGCTGCCGTCG
>DJPG01000147.1:5114-8823 GCA_002439735.1 Firmicutes bacterium UBA6418
AGCTGCCGGCGATACCGCTCAAGCCGATCCCGCATTTTCTCCATATCCGGTTTCCGTTCGGCTTTGAAATCCACGATCTCGACCGTGTCGCCCTCACCCCGGATCAGGTCGACCTTGCCTTCAATGATGTAATCCGGCTTCACCAGAGAAACATCCACCTCCGCCTGCTGGATGGCAGACCAGTCGCCGTGCTGCCGCTCTACATAACGAAGTACCTGCTTCAATGCCGCCTCACGCTGAGGCCCGGCGAGGTAGGTGTGCTCGGTTTTCGTCAGCGACACATAGTTGGAGGCAAACCAACGGTTCACGTTTTCCTCGGTGATTGTCTGCTCCTCGTGCCGGAGTGCGGCACGGTGAACATCCTCTATCGTCTCATGGACGAGCGTACCGAAGAGCATAGCGTTGGCACGGACCGGCATGAACTCCAGTTCACGGTAGAACTTATACTGCAGGGCGCAGGTCTCATACACTGTGATGTGCGATGTGAACGAGTAGGTGTTCTTGACGTTCACGGCCTTCACGGACTTGAAGTTGAATTCCCGGATGTCAAACGCCTCGCTGTCTACAGACTGAAGTTCGTCATAAACCTCTTTGAAGTAAGCGCTGGGGGTCCGCTTGTCCTCATTGCAGGTCAGTATCAACAGATCCTGCGCACGGGAGAAGGCCGTGTAGTACAGACGCCAGAAATCAAAGAATTTTGTGACCTCATACGGTTCAAATGCCGGGCGCTTGAAGTAACGATCCTCTATCGTCATCATAAGGTCGTTTGTGGTTTTTCTCGGCACGTTTGCCAGGGAATCCACAAATACAATCGGGAACTCCATCCCTTTTGACTGATGGATCGTAAGGAATGAGACGCAGCCGCTCGGCGCATACTCGGAATCGTCCTCATACTCCGTGATACCGCCGTCATAGAGCAGGCGGAGATACAGATTAAAGAGCAGTTCCGTATTGGCATCAATGCCGCGTTTCCCGCGATACTTGTCGGCCGATAAGACATCCACCCGGTGGAGGTATTCAAATTTTCCGATGATCTGCGTCAGCTTTGCCAGATTTCGAGCCGGTCGGATATCGACAACGCCGACATCCATATCTGTATCCAGAATACCGGCAAAAGGCTGAAACTCAAGCATCTGATACATGAGCCCACAGTAGGCGTAGTCCGTTGCGTCGGTCAGGCTTACATGGTCTTTTCCTCGGCGGCGTACCCATTTCAGCAGGTCGGTGTGTTCCGGCTGCGTGAGATACTCATTCGCCAGCATGATACAGTTCCGATAATAAGTCAGGTGCTCAGGCTGTAAAAAGGTATACTCCCCGTTTTCCAACCCCTGCACATAGAATGGGAACATCAGCATAAGGCAGCCGAGCGCCAGTCGTATCTCATCACGCTGGAAGAACATATCCGAACGCGGAGAGTAAACATTGATATGGTTCTCCTCAAAAAAACGGGCAAGCGCAGTCACCCTCGGATGTTTGACTGAGTTGAAGAGAAACGCTATCTGATTATAGTCCGTCAGTTTGCCGGACGCTTTCAGGTCGTTGATAAACTGCAGGATCTTCTCGTGCCATTCGTCCTCGTCATCCTCACCGGCCAATTTCACGACTGCAGGGCTGCGAAGCGTGGATTTTTCATGAGGTTCAATGCGTTTTTCATATCTGAAATTTCCCCAGCGGAACTTAAACTTCGCACCATCCGTGGTATCCATCCACCGGTTATAAAAATCGACAATGTTGCTGTTGGAGCGATAGTTGATGACCAGCGGGATAATACGGCATTCGCCATCGGCAAACTTCTTCGGAAATTCCAGGATGTTTCGGATGGTTGCACCGCGGAAACGGTACAGGCCCTGGTCATCGTCTCCGACCACGCAGATATTCTTTCTTTCCCCGGCGAGGAGAAACACGAGCTGCTCCTGGATATAGTTCGTGTCCTGGTATTCATCGACCATGATATGCGTGATCGCGGAGCGGAGCTCGTTCAGAATGTCCTCGTTATCGCAGAGAAGCCGATATGCCTCTATCTGGATGGAGGAGAAATCCATCAGATTCGCTTCCGTAAGAATTGTGCGATATTCCTGAAGCATCCGACCGAGTGATGCAATCGATGGGTCACGGTCAGACATCAGTTCCTCTGGTGAAACCAATTCCTCAGACAGGTTGTTTACAAAGTTGCAGATCGTTTCGGCTTGCTTCCATGCACTGCCGTTTGACAGGACAATCTCGCTCTCCGGAATATCTCTGAAACGATGGATGTTCTGGAATACCATGTACTGCTGGTCAAACGAATCCATCAAGCGGTAGTTTTTGCGAAGTCGCGTGTATTCCAAGTGTTCTTTCAGCATACGAAGGCAAAGCGAGTGGAATGTACCGATATACATCTCGTTGATGTTTGCCGTGATATTTCGACTTGCAAGTTCGTTTGTAATACGTGTGACCAGTTCCTTTGCAGCCTTTTCCGTAAATGTGGCAATGAAGATGCTCTCCGGCCTTACATCGCATTCCTCTATGAGGTAGATTGTGCGCTGCACGAGAGTATATGTTTTCCCGGTTCCGGGACCTGCCGTTATGAGGACCGGACCGTCTGCAGCCGCTATTGCTTTTCGCTGCCCCTCATTTGCGTTTCAAAAATCAAACATAGCTGATCACCACAATTCTTCATTGAATGATTCGTAAGCGCTTAGCTATACTACTTGATTGTTAAAGTATATCATTATTTTAATCTATCAGCAACCATTATTCATTTCTCTTGATGAACAGGCAAAGCGCATAATACCGCTATTCAATCATTTAAACGCGCAAGTCAGGTACCACCTCCATCAGTTGCTAATAAAAATCCCCAAAAGCTATACAGCTTTTAGGGATTTGGTATGCCCGACAGGATTCGAACCTGCGACCTTGTGAGTCGGAGTCACACGCGCTATCCAGCTGCGCCACGGGCACATATTTACTTGTGGGTTCCTGCGATAGTAGTCAAATAGTAGTCAACGACTATCTATTTTTTCTCCGCCGTTCCTGCAAACGCAGTTGCGGCAACGGTTTGCGCCATATCTCAAGTGGAGATGCCTGAAACGTCGGAGTCTAACGCTCTATCCAACTGAGCTACAGGCGCGTATTTACTTGTGGGTTCCTGCGATAGTAGTCAAATAGTAGTCAACGACCACTTATTTTTCTCTGTCGTTCCTGCAAATGCAGCTGCGGCAACGGTTTGCGCCATATCTCAAGTGGGGAAGCCTGAAACGTCGGAGTCTGACGCTCTATCCAACTGAGCTACGGGCACATATTTGATTGGGGCGCGGGGGTCAACAGAGTAAGTATAGCAACTTTTCCCACTTCTGTAAAGCTAAAATTTTCGGCAAAGATCGTTAAAAAAATTGACAACTTCTCCTGCCTCTCGTATAATTGAAGTATTCTATAACAAAGGATCGTTCCTTATGAAAAAACGCAAAATTTCCGACGCCGTCGTCCGGCGTCTTCCCCGTTACTACCGTTATCTTGACGATCTGCACTCCAAAGGCATCGTGCGCATCTCGTCGAGCTCGCTCGGCGAACGCATGGGCATCACCGCCTCGCAGATCCGCCAGGACTTAAGCTGCTTCGGCGAATTCGGCCAGCAGGGCTACGGCTACAACATTCTGGAGCTGCGCACGGAGATCGGCCACATTCTCGGCGTGGACGAGCAGCACCGTCTTGTCGTCGTCGGCGCCGGTCA
>DJPG01000147.1:8848-9243 GCA_002439735.1 Firmicutes bacterium UBA6418
GGCCACGCGCTGCTGCGCAACTTTGACTTCATGCAGACCGGCTTTCTGCTCGACACCGCGTTCGACGTCTCCCCCGCTCTCATCGGCACGCGCGTCAACAATGTGCTCATCCGCTCGTTCGACGAGATTGGCGACTACTTCGCCGCGTGCCATCCCGACGTCGCGGTGCTGACCGTGCCGAAAAACATCGCGCAGGAGGTCGCCGAGCAGCTCGTCGCGCTCGGCGTGCGCGGAATCTGGAACTTTACGAACACGGAGCTGCACGTCGGCAGCGAGGTCTTCACCGAGGACGTCCACTTTGCCGACAGTCTGCTCACGCTGAGCTACCGCATCTCCAAGACCTCCGCCGAGGCGGAGGAGGAAGGAGCCAAACCGTGAAAAGGCCCATTGCCCTG
>DJPG01000076.1 GCA_002439735.1 Firmicutes bacterium UBA6418
GACTGGTGTTTCTTCGCAAAGTCAATTGCCTGTTCTTTCAAAAACTTCTCTACATCCGGATTCTTATCACAAAAAAACTCGGAAAGGAGTTGTTGTAACGCATCCTCTCCGAGATCTTCATCGCTGCTCGCAGACAAGTATTCACGAATGTTAAAGACTGTTACATCATTCAGCATTGTTTTCCTTCCTTCTTGCCATAAATTTCCGCACTTCTTCCGAGCCTTTCAAATGTGTAATGTTTAAGTTCGGTGCCGGTGCGCTGTGAAGCGATTCCTGATAGGATTTTTCAATGGCATCTGCAAACTTTTTTGTCTGCTTCGGTCCGGAAACAACAAAGTTCTTTGTAATACTTGAAGTTGCCATAGCTAACACCTCCTTTTACATAGTATGGCTCATATCTGTTTTATGATTGACAAATATTTTTGATTGTTCTGATATGTTTTTATTCTACACGAAAGAAGAAAAAAAGTAAAGGCCGAAATATCCTGCTTTTCTGCTACCTTCTTTTCTTCTTGCTCCATTCTTCTCATCTTTTCTCCAGCTCCTCACGCAGCTTCTGCAAAATCCGCTGCAAGCGCTGGCTGACGGCGGCCTGCGTGATGCCATGCCGCCGCGCCAGTTCCTCCTGCGTCGCATGAAAGAAAAAGTGCGCGAGGATGAGGGCGCGTTCTTCGTTTGTCAGGCTGTCGATGGCGCAGCGCAGTCTCCGGATCGTGTCATTTCCCTCGGCAACAGCCTCCGGTGAGTTCTCGGTTTCTGGAGGTAATATGCTGCCCTCAAGGCCTGCTTCGATGCAGTCCTCAAAAGAGAGGAGCTGCACCTTTTCGGTATGTAAGTCATAGCGTTCTCCTTTCCGTCCTAAAACGCAAAACAAAGCTGCTTTAGAATGAAAGGAGGCACGCGGGCACTGCCGGCGCTGCAAGGACAAACAGAAAAAAGACCAAACGAAACCTGAAAACACATTTTTTGCGCTTTCCGATTCTGCTTGGCCTTCTTTTTGATTCTGCGAATGTCAGCTTATTCAGTTGTCATTTCGTCACGCCAAAAAGCGCGAGCATCGCATCGCTTGCAAAACTTTCTTTACTCAAAATACTTGACCGCCTGATACCTTCTGCGTCTTTACGTTGCTGTATAGTCCGTAGATTTTCTTTCCGTTCACGGTCTTGTATGCGCGGACTTTCACATAGTAGGTCTTGCCTTTTTTGAGACCCGTTACGGTCTTGGACAGGCTCTTGCCGCTGACGGTAGTTTTAATTACATTCTTACTAAACTTCTTATCGGTCGCGCAAATGATCTGATAGCCACTGACCGCAGCTGTCTTGCCGTTTTTCACAAAACGCTTGTCCGTATTCGGATTCACGCCGCCCGCACATGGGTTATTTGTTTTTTTCCTTCTTTTTTGTTTGGTTTTTCTTATCGACATTATGGAGGCAAGGGGGTCTGTTTGCCAACGAAATACTGCAGAAATCTTATCTTTCCTGCATACGCCGGATTCTTTTTTCCGCAAGCTCATAAACTTCCTCATCTTCTCTTGCGCTGATGATAATGATTAAAATCTTTTCATTCTCGCACTTTAAGGTGTAGACGATGTGAAGTCCCGCACCATGCAGTTTTACTTTCAAAAATCCGGATAAGTTGATGCCTTGTTTGTTTCCAAGCCACTGGCCATAGCCGCCTTCGGTTTTGTTCTTCATGACGACCTTCATGCCGCTGTGCTTGACTTCCTCAAAAATCTTTCCGGCCCTGTCAGCTTTGACAGGGACCCCCTGTCAAGGCAGGCTTCGAGTATCCCCTTGTCGGGAAAATGAAGCTTCTTTTCCTGAAGCTCCCGGATGCCGCGCTGCCTGCCTTGCTCTTTTCCTGCAAAATCTTTGTGCGCAGGTCATCCTCCTTAATGTAACAGGTCTTTCGCCTGCTCTTTTCTTCGATGATAAGGTATATTTTTCGTTCGTGCTTTTTGTCCGGCTGTGCGAGGCACCCTTTTGCACAAGGGTCTGATGGCTGATGGCAAGACTGAGCTGGATGTAGGTTTTGACTTTTCCTGCGTGCATCATTCCGTTGAACAAGCGAAATTCAATCGTGCCTTCAGCTCTTTCATCGCGCATAGCCGGATGAATGGATGCATCGCTGACCACCTTCCAGTTTCTTCTCTGCCCGTCCGTCACATGGTACGCATCATAGCTTCCGCCGTCATGCACCTCGTGTGTGTCAAAACGAGGCTCCTTGCGAAACAGCGTTGTGTTTAGCTCCATAAACTTCTCCTTTTCTGCTTTCAAAAAAAGCAAAAAGCACAGGAAGTGCTTGGTAACTTCTTGTGCCTTTATGCTTTTAGCTATGATCTTTTTTACTTTATTCTTTCACAGGCCTTAACTTGCATTTACAATCTTCTTTTTACAATTTGAAATCGTATCCATGCTGTAAGAATCTTCCCATTCCGTCAGTACGAAACCGTTGGTGGTGTCTATGAAAGACTCGGAAGCCTTTATTTTTACTCCGTCATTACCAAAACTCTGCCCTCCTCCTGCGGTAAGGCTGCCGAAAGCCTCAGGGCCTATTCCGATATAGGTGTAGTCGCAGGCAGCACCAAATACATAGGTTTTCTTCGCATCCGGATATTCCAGTTCTTCCTTTGTATATCCTGCAACCGGATTATCAGCGGCCGGTTCCATTCCCAGAATTTTGACATTTTCAAAATCCGTGACAAGGAAAGAATTATTTCTCCATTCACGAAAGCTGTTCATCCAGTCTTTGAAAAGAATCTTGGCAATTTCCTCGGTACTCTTCCCCTGCACCTGTTCTTTTCCGATGCGCGGCTGATAGGCATTGCTCCAGATTACGCAGTTCAGACCCGCAATGGTTTCTTCATAAGTTCCTGCGTTTTCTTCATGCAAATCATAGTCAAAATAAACGGTATCTTCCGGTATTTCAGCAAAGTTACCGTTTTCGTCCTTTTCAACATGACTGTATCGCTCCATCTGAACCAG
Organism: Firmicutes bacterium UBA6418; assembly: GCA_002439735.1. Classification (GTDB taxonomy): domain Bacteria; phylum Bacillota; class Clostridia; order Peptostreptococcales; family Anaerovoracaceae; genus CAG-238. The sequence goes on from DJPG01000076.1 coordinate 2,985, forward strand.
ACCGGTTTCTCCAGTGTTGTCTCCGAGGCGCAGCTCATAAACAATATGCGTATTGGCAGTTTTGCACTGCTCGACAAGATCCGGATTGTCGAAATCTTCCGCGTTTGGAGTATAAAGCTCCGCTTTCAGAATTTTATAGTAATTCAAGTACCCATTTTGCAAATCCGATTCCAAGCCGCTTTCTATTTTTTTCTCTGCAACTGTAAGGATTTTGCTGTCCTCACCTGTCGTGATTTCCACCTGCTCAATTTCAATCGGTGATTTTACCGCAAAGAGTTTCCAGCAGAATGGTTCGATATCAAATAAAGAATCTGCATCGTCATAACAGTTCATCACAAGATTATTCCCTTCTAAGCAAGTGCTGATATCTGCATCCTTTGCAAAATAATCTTGAAAAGGATTTTATCACACCCTGTTTATTCTCCCCAATAATCTATACTTTCCTGTGTGCGCAGTCTGATTCCAAATATTTTCCACATAAAATCTTCTCGTTCATGGTAAATGTCTGTTACAAAAATCGTTTCCTGCTCAATCCGGTAAAACACATAGTTATGTTCCGCATGCCGAAAATAGTATGGACTTGGTATCGCAAGCATATTTTCAATCGACGGACATTTGCGCGGGTTCGCAGTTAATCCGTTTATTGCATCCATAAGGTTACGAACCGTCTTGCTCCCTGCCGTTTGTTTCAGCTTTCGAAGCTTATCGCTCGCATCCGGGGAATATTGAATCTTCAAAATTCTTATACCCCCAATTCTCTTTCAAGCACCTCGGCATCGGTCCAGTCTTCTTTTTCTGCTCTTTCTTCTGCTTTTTGAAGTTTTGCAAACAAGGTATATGCTGCTTTCAGACGATCAAGCTCATCAATTTCAGCCATTGTAAGAATTCCATATGCGCCATGTCCGTTTCGTGTGAGATAGACGCGCCTGAAGGTGTCAACTTCTTTCAGTACATCGGTATAGTTTCGCAAATCCGAAATCGGTTTTATATTTGGCATCGTTCTCAACTCCTTTTTTCTTTTATCGTATCATGTCGAGATAAAATTCGCAAGCTTATTCGCATGTTAATTTGCAGCATTTTGTTTTCCTCACTGCACCGATCTGCCTCTCCCTATGTGTTAGAATAGTTGT
>DJPG01000133.1 GCA_002439735.1 Firmicutes bacterium UBA6418
TTTCATGATTACTTTGTTTTTCTGTACTTTTGATTCCGGATTTCTGCTGCTGAAAGTTCCTCATTACCGAGAACAGCGAGAAGTCGGCCGATTGGTGTTTTATCTTGATCGGTGACGTACCAGTTATGGTATGCGGTTTAGAAGAGACTTACCATCAAAGGCGAAAGAAAGATCAAGTTTGAAATGCAACTGTTTTTAGTTGCATTTTGTTTTTTGGTGCTATAATAAAGGAAAAGAGAAAACGAGAGGGGCGGCCCGGATGAACAATACGATGAAATATAAAGACTATGTCGGATCTGTAGAGTTTTCGGAAGAAGCACAATGCTTCTATGGAGCGGTTTTAGGAATCCGAAGAAGCATTTCGTATACCGGAAAGGATGCGCATACCTTGGTATGCTGTTTTCACGAAGCGGTTGATGCTTATCTTGCAGAATGTGCGTCTGTGGGAAAGGAACCGGAGCGAGCATATAAAGGGACGTTCAACGTCAGAGTTTCGGAAAAGCTGCATCGCGAGGCGGCAGTATACGGCATGAACCATAATATGAGCTTGAACCGTGTGGTAGAACATGCATTGCAGAACATGGTTGATGAAGGACATCCTATACCTGCGGCTTTTGTAAGAGAGGATTCCTTTCTCGATGCTTATGGAAAGCCGCCAAAAGATGACCGCAGCTGCAGGCAGGAAATCCTTGTCGGAGAGTCCAAAAATGTTGAGTTCAAAGTGGAGAGACCCAAAGACAGCTTGAAGTATATGAAAACGGTCGTTGCATTTGCAAACGGAAGCGGCGGTAAGATTTTCTTCGGCATCGATGACAAGACAAGAAAGGTCGTCGGCATCCCGAAAAGTGAGATTTTTTCAGAGATGGACGCGATCACCGCTGTGATTTCCGACAGCTGTGAACCGACGATCATACCGGATGTTTATCTGCAGACCGTCGAGGATAAAACCGTGATCGTCGCTGAGATCGATCCCGGCAGGCGGCGTCCGTATTACATCAAGTCGAAAGGGATCGCCGAGGGAACCTATATCCGGGTTGCAGGGACATCCAGACCCGTCGGCAGGGAACTGACCGCAGAAATGTATTATGAGGATGAGCAGCGGTCCTACGACTGTGTGATCCGGAAAGATCTGACTGTTACAGACGAAGAAATCCGGGCGTTATGCGAACAGATGAAGCAGGCCGCGATCGATCACGCGGAAACCAAGGCTCAAAAAGACGCAGTCAAAACGGTGACGAAAAATCAGCTTCTCGGTTGGGGACTTTTGGCGGAAGATGCGGACGGAACCATCTACCCGACGAACGGGTATATTTTTTTGCGGGGAAAAGACGAGTTTCTTTCGCAGATCCAGTGCGGCATGTTTAAAGGGAAGACACGCGCGGTCTTTGTCGACAAAAGAGAGTATACCGGACCTTTGTGGCAGCAGATCGAAGATGCTTTTCAATTTGTCCTGCGCAACATCCGTCTCGGAGCAAAACTTGACGGCATTTATCGGCGGGATATTTATGAGTTGCCTCCGGACAGCATCCGGAAACTGATCATCAACGCGGTCATGAACTGCAGCTTTCTCAAAAGCTCCCATATCCAAGTCGCGGTTTATGATGACCGTTTGGAGATCACGTCGCCGGGCGGACTGATGCCGGGGGGTGACGACAGAACGCATGAAAGAGGGGTACTCGAAGATCCGAAATCGTGCACTGGCGCAGGCGTTCTTGTATATGAACATGATCGAAGCATGGGGAAGCGGCATTCCGAAACTGATGCAGAGCATGCAGGAATACGGACTGGATGAGCCGGAGTTTATCGATATGGGGATCGGTCTGCGCATCAATCTTTATCGAAAAAGTGTAAGTCCGACTGTGAACAGACCAAACACAGACCAACCGACCGACCAAGCATACCAAACAGACCAAACTGCAGACCAAGCTATCCAAGATGCAGCAAAAACAGACCGAACAAAAATGCAGCTTACGGAAGAGGAACGGCAGTTGTTGGATTTTTTGGCTGCACATTCGGATATCACGCAAAAGGAACTTGCGGAAAAACTTGGCTGGACGCTTGCACGTGTGAAATACCATACGGCAAAGCTGAAAGAGCGGCACCTGATCGAGCGGCAGGGGAGCAATCAAAAAGGAAAATGGATCATACAAAACCCGTAAATTTGTTAAAACATTATTTTATGAAAACCCCATTGAAAGAACGCGGTTTCGGGTGTATAATACTATAGTTAGATTTGTTAATCATATGCTAAAAATGAAATACACGGAGGACGAAAATGAAAGTTTTAGTAATCAACTGCGGCAGTTCTTCATTAAAGTATCAGGTTCTTGATATGACAAATGAAAACCTGCTCTGCAAAGGTCTGGTTGAAAGAATCGGCATGGATGGTTCTGTGATCGGTCACGAAAAGATCGGACAGGACAAGATCAAAACAGAAGTTCCTATGAAAGATCACAAGGATGCGATCGCACAGGTTCTGGCAGCAATTCAAGATCCGGAACATGGCGTTTTGAAATCGATGTCGGAGCTCGGTGCTGTCGGTCACAGGGTTGTACACGCAGGTGAAAAGTACGCGAAATCGGTGTTGATCACACCGGAGGTCATCAAAGCATTGGAAGAGTGCGTAGAACTCGCACCGCTGCATAATCCGCCGAATCTCTTAGGTATTGCCGCTTGTCAGGAACTGATGCCTGACACACCGATGGTAGCTGTTTTCGATACCGCCTTCCATCAGACCATGCCTCCGGAATCCTACATTTACGCGCTTCCGTATGAATATTATACAAAGTACGGTATCAGAAGATACGGCTTCCACGGAACTTCTCACAAATATGTAGCAGAAAAAGCATCTCAGATGCTGAACGTTAATCTGGACGACCTCAAGATTATTACTTGCCACCTTGGTAACGGCGCTTCTGTATCCGCAATCAAGAGAGGTAAATGTATCGATACTTCCATGGGCTTCACTCCACTGGAAGGCCTGGTCATGGGAACCCGCTGTGGCGACATCGACCCGGCGATCGTTACTTACATCAGAGAAAAAGAAAACCTGCCGCAGGGTAAGGCAAACGAGATCCTTAACAAGAAGTCCGGCGTACTTGGTATCTCTGGTGTATCCAGCGACTTCAGAGACATTGAAGAAGCGGTTGCGGAAGGAAATGAAAGAGCCGCGCTGGCATTAAAGGTTTTCGCACACAAGGTTAAATTTTATATCGGAGCTTACATTGCGGAAATGAACGGTGTTGACGCGATCGTATTCACGGCGGGCGTCGGCGAAAACGATGTTTCCATGAGAGAACTGATCTGCAACGAAATGGGTAATCTCGGCATCAAGCTCGACCTCGTTAAGAACAAAGTAAGAGGAAAAGAAACCGTGATCTCCATGGACGATTCCAGAGTTAAGATCCTGCTGATCCCGACCAACGAAGAGCTGATGATTGCAAGAGACACCTACAATATCGTAAGAGGTGCCAAATAACAGGTCAAAACGTGCACAGAAACAGGAAAATCAACGCAAAAACGTAAAATTATTGTTGACAAACAGTGTATTTTCAGTATATACTCTAATAGTTGACGATAAAAAAGATTCCTATAAAGACGAGATTTATCACAAGGAGGTGTACGATATGGCAGTGCCTAAACGAAAAACTTCGAAAGCCAGAAGAGATAAGAGAAGATCACCGAACATGAAGATGACTGCACCTGGATTATCCATTTGCCCACAGTGCCACGAACCGAAGCTTCCTCATAGAGTTTGCCCGAACTGCAACTACTATGACGGAAAAGAAGTAGTCGCTACAGAAGCATAATCCGCAGTAAACATGGATTGATTTTAAAACGGCAAACCCGCAGAGGATTTGCCGTTTTTGTCGTGGTGCGGCAGGAAAACAAGACACGCTGCAAAGTCAGAAACGAAACGCGCAGGGGATACGTGCGGAATCCGCTGCACGTTACACAAAAGTTACACAAGATGATACTCCCTGAGCGTATCAAACAGAAGATACTGCGTCTTATTGCTCGGTGGGCAGAGCGGCAGCCGATATTCCGGCTCACATTTTCCCATGATGTGCAGAGCCGCCTTGACGGGGATCGGGTTGACTTCGCAGAACAGGGCGTCGATCAATGGCTTGAGTGCCACCTGCCGACGACCGGCTTCTTTTACCTTGCCGTCCAGAAAGTCGTGGATCATGCGGCTGTAAATGGCGGGGATCAGGTTGGAAACCGTAGAGATGCAGCCCAGACCGCCCAGCGAGAGAATGGGTACGGTCTGGTCGTCATTGCCGGAATACAGGCTGAAGTCCTCGCTGATATGTGCCGCAAGCTGACAGACCTGTGAAAGATTTCCGGAAGCCTCTTTGAGCCCGACGATGTTCGGATGTTCCTTGAGAACCTTGACTGCCGCGTCCGTCATGTTGACGCCGGTTCTGGACGGAACCGAGTACATCAGGATCGGCGTCGATACGGCGTCCGCGATCGTTTCAAAATGTGAGATCAATCCGGCTTCCGTACATTTGTTGTAATAAGGCGTGATGATTAACAGCCCGTCAACGCCCAGACTTTCGATCTCCTGCGTCAGCGTCAGGGTACTCTCGGTACAGTTGCCGCCGGTTCCCGCGATAACCGGAACCCTGCCGGCAGCCAGATCGACCGCAAATTTGGTCAACTGTACTTTTTCCTTGGCAGAAAGCGTCGAAGCCTCACCAGTCGTCCCGCAGACGACCAGAGCGTCGATCCCTTGTTCGATCTGCCATTCAATCAGCTTTCCCATATTGACATAATCGATCTTGCCGTCCTTGAACGGTGTGATCAGGGCGGTGGCTGCGCCGGTAAATAAAATCAAAAAATCCACCTCCATTTTATTCAAAACATGAAATACTCTCTATCATTTATATGAAGATGGCTTAATTTTGTTGAAAAAATGCCGCGGAAGTGGTAAAATTAGATGTTATAGAATAATGTGGAAATATCCGGACCATAAATAAATCAAAAGTAAAAAGTAATCGGATCATAAAACAAGCAAAGAGAGGTATTAGAAATGACAGACAAATTGAGAGTCGGAATTCTGGGCGCGACAGGAATGGTAGGACAACGGTTTATCTCACTTCTTGAAAACCATCCGTGGTTTGAGGTTGTTACCTTGGCGGCAAGCGGCCGCAGTGCGGGGCAGACTTATGAAAAAGCAGTTGAGGGCAGATGGAAGATGAATACGCCGATTCCGGAAGCCGTAAAAGATCTCGTTGTGATGAATGTCAACGAAGTGGAAAGGGTTGCAGAGACGGTGGACTTCGTCTTCAGCGCGGTCGATATGACCAAAGAAGAGATCCGGGCGATCGAAGAAGCCTACGCCAAGACAGAAACGCCGGTCGTCTCCAACAACAGCGCACATCGCTGGACGCCGGATGTCCCGATGGTCATTCCGGAGATCAATCCGCAGCATTTCGAGGTTATCGAGTATCAGAAGAAACGGCTGGGGACGAAGCGCGGCTTTATCGCCGTCAAGCCGAACTGTTCGATCCAGAGCTATGTTCCGGCACTGGAAGCGTGGAAAGAATTCGAACCGTATGAGTGCGTGATCACAACATATCAGGCGATCTCCGGCGCAGGCAAGGACTTTAAGTCCTGGCCGGAAATGGTGGAAAACATTATTCCGTACATCGGCGGCGAAGAAGAAAAAAGCGAACAGGAACCACTGAAGATCTGGGGACACATCGAAAACGGCGAGATTGTCAAGGCAGTGGAGCCGAAGATCACCTGCCAGTGTCTGCGTGTACCGGTTCTGAACGGTCACACGGCGGCAGCTTTTGTAAAATTCCGGAAGAAACCGACCAAAGAACAATTGATTGAAAAATTAGAGAGCTACGAAGGCTTTCCGCAGGAAGCGAAACTTCCGATGGCGCCGGAGCAGTTCATCAAATACTTCCGCGAAGACGATCATCCGCAGGTCAAGGCGGACGTCGATCGTGACAAGGGCATGGGTATCTCCATCGGCAGAGTCCGGGAGGATAGTATCTACGATTTTAAATTTGTGGGACTTTCACATAATACTATCCGAGGGGCTGCAGGCGGCGCGATCCTGTGTGCGGAAACGCTGAAAGCCAAGGGCTATATCACGAAGAAATAAGGGGAGAGATTAAGGTTATGAGTTATTTTGAGGCAGTCGTTTTGGGGCTTGTACAGGGACTGGCGGAATTCCTGCCGATCAGCAGTTCCGGACATCTGGCGCTGATCCAGCAATATTTCGGGATCTCCGACGACAAGGTTCTGCTGTTTGCGGTTCTGCTGCACGTGGGGACCCTGATCTCCGTGTTCATCGTGTACTGGAAAGATATCTGGGAACTGCTTGTGGAGCTTTGCTTGACCATCAAAGATCTGTGCAGCGGGAAAGGACTGCGGCTTGCGGAACGTCCGGTTCGAAAACTCGGCGTGATGATCATCGTGGCGACCATTCCGACCGCGATCATCGGACTTTTGTTCAGCGACTTTTTCGATTCGCTGTACACTTCGGTGATCCCGATCGGCGTCGGTCTTATCATTACCGGATTTTTGTTGGTGTTTGCGGAAAGAATGGGTGAGGGAAACCGCGGGATTCAGCAGATGAATTTCCGCAATGCGATCTTTATTGGTATTGTGCAGGGAGTTGCTATTTGCCCCGGGATCTCAAGATCCGGCTCAACGCTGTTCGGAAGCCTGATTTGTAACCTTGATCGGAAGTTTGCGGTCAAATTTGTATTTTTGATCTCCATCCCGTCCATCATGGGTTCGGCTATCTTGGAGACTCCTGCAGCGATTGATGCGGGCGTCACAGCGGCGGAGGTCGGTCCGATCCTGATAGGCATGCTGGTCGCGGCGGTATCCGGACTGATCGCCATCAAAACGATGATCAAAATCGTTTCGGATAAAAAATTAAGTTACTTCTCCTATTATGTATGGGTATTGGGACTAATCGTCGTGCTGTACGGCATTTTTGCATAAACGCGTTTTCGAACAGAAACACACAAGATAAAGAAAGAGGATCGGCAATGGCTGAAACCAAAAGAGGTCCGGGTAGACCGCCGGGATCAAAAAACAAGACAACCAAAAATAAGAACGCTTCGCCATCCAAAGCAAGAGCGAAAGCGCAGGAAATCCAGGCAAAAAAGAAAGCGGATAAGCGCGTCATGGATGAGATCTGGTCGATCATCGCAATCGCGTTCGGTGCTTTTTTGGCTATCGCGACGATGACCGGCGGAGCGGGAGAGTTCGGAAAGATTATCGGTGCAACGCTGCGCGGCACGTTCGGACACATGGCGTACGTTCTGCCGTTCTATCTGATTATCTTCGGCGTTTTGCTGTTCGCGAGGAAAACAAGCCACTTTTCGGTGCGCACGTTTCTCTTACTTCTGGTACTGCTTTTGAGTCTGGCAAGCATGAATTCCGTTCGCTTCCTGGATGAGAAGAATCTGGAACTGAATCTGGAGGTCATGAAAGGATTCTATACCAGCGGAGAGCAGTTGCTTTCCGGCGGATTCTGCGGGATGATCCTGGCGACGCTGTTAGTACGGTGGCTTGGATTTGCGGGATGCTGGATCTTCTGCATCGTGATGACCCTGATCTGCCTGCTTTTCCTGATCAATACGCCGATCTCCAGATTTTTCAGCAAGATCATGGAAAAAATGGAGGAACGGAAGCTGGTGAAAGAAAATGCGCATTTGGATATTGAACCGGATGAACCGGAGCAGAGCGCGGACGCGAAACGTCTGGCGGGTACACAGATGCGGATGCAGTTGAACGAACCGAGTTCCCTTGCGGCAGCCGCACAGCGCACGAAGGAAAAAAGAGAGATCAAAATCGTCAACAGCAGTGTTCTGGACGCGCCGGAACCGGAAACGAAGACTGCGCCCGCGCCTGCTGTTTATACTGCTGAAACTGTGTTGAACGCTGCGGCACCGATATCGGAACCGGCATCGGAACTAAAACCGGAAACAGAAAAGAGTGAACCGTCTAAATGGTGGAAATTTCCTAAAAAGACTTACGTTTCGCCGAGCGAGGCGACCGGCGGTATGAAGGAAAAGAAACCACAGAACAGTGTGCTGCGATACATGAGCGATGACTCGCTTTTTGAGAAATCAGACAAAAGTGGCTTTGGCCTGGAAGAACAGCATACCGTGAAAGCCGGTTACGGCATGGACGGCGGTTTGCTTCATCACGCGGAAGAAAGCGCTTCTTACGGACTGGTGGGTTCAGCGGGCGTTTCCGCGGGATTGGCTGCCGGAGTCTCCACAGCGGAAACCTTGACCAAGGAGACTTATGAAACAAATCCGGATCTGCATGCGCCGATCCCGAAAGCGACGCAAAAGGAAAGAACGGGATTGGGATTTACCGCCTCCGGATCGGAAACCGCAACGCCGGACAAGAAACCGATCGAAAAGATCACTAACAAAGAAGCCAAAGCGGCGATGCTGACAACGGAAGAGTTGAATCGGCAGCAGCCGCCGAAAGAATATAAAAAGCCGCCGATCTCCCTGCTGGAAAAACCGTCAGGAACGGGTAAGACCAATACCGGTCTTTTGACTGCCAAGGCGACTAAGCTGGAAGAAACGCTCAAAAACTTCCATGTGGATGCCAGAGTGGTGCAGGTGACGCAAGGGCCGACCGTTACCCGCTATGAGATCCAGCCGGCCGTCGGCGTGAAGGTCAGCAGCATTGTGCGGCTTTCGGACGACATCGCGCTGAATCTGGAGGCCAAGTCGATCCGGATCGAAGCGCCGATCCCCGGCAAGGCGGCCGTGGGCATCGAAGTGGAAAACGACTCTGTGACCATGGTCCGGCTGCGGGAGATCATCGATTCCGAAGCTTTCAAAAAGAGCAAATCCAAGATCACCTTTGCTGTCGGCAAGGACATCAGCGGAAACGCGATCGTCGCGGATCTGAAGGCGATGCCGCATCTTCTGATCGCCGGGTCCACCGGATCCGGTAAGTCCGTCTGCATCAACAGTATCATCACAAGCTTTATCTATAAGGCCAACCCGGATGAAGTCAAGCTGATTCTGATCGACCCGAAGGTGGTGGAACTCGGAAACTACAACGGCATCCCGCATCTGATGATCCCGGTCGTCACCGATCCGGCTAAGGCGGCGGCGGCGCTGAACTGGGCGGTCGCGGAAATGACGGATCGTTATAAAAAATTTGCCGAAGAGGGCGTGCGGGATCTGGAATCCTATAATGAATTTGTCCGTGCCAACGAAGAGCCGGATAAAGTCATGCCGCAGGTGGTTATCATTATCGACGAGCTGGCCGATCTGATGATGGCAGCGCCGTCACAGATTGAAGAATCCATCTGCCGTCTCGCGCAGATGGCACGTGCCGCGGGCATGCATCTGATCGTCGCGACCCAGCGGCCGTCCGTGGATGTCATCACCGGTGTGATCAAGGCCAACATCCCGTCACGGATCGCTTTCGCGGTTTCTTCGCAGGTCGATTCCCGAACGATCCTCGATATGCAGGGCGCGGAAAAGCTGGTTGGCAAGGGCGATATGCTCTTCAATCCGATGGGCATGGGCAAACCGATCCGTGTACAAGGAACCTTTGTATCGGACGGCGAAGTACATAAAGTCATCGAATTTGTCAAAGAACAGACAGCGCAAGGAAAACCTGCTTACAACGAAGATGTCCTCACTCGCATTGAACACAGCAATGTGCAGAATACGGCGGAGGATACCGATGATCTGCTGCCGGATGCTATCGAACTGGTTGTCCGTAGCGGACAAGCATCGGTTTCCATGCTGCAAAGACGATTCCGCATCGGCTATAACCGGGCAGCACGGATCGTGGATATGATGGAGGCAAAAGGCATCGTCGGGCCGCAGGACGGAAGCCGTCCGCGGCAGGTTCTGATGACCGAAGAAGAATTTGAAAACATGGGCAAGGAGACAGAAGAAGCAAACATATGAAAGTTTATATCGAAACCTTAGGATGTCCCAAAAACTTCAATGATACCGAAGTCGCGAAGGGATATCTGTGCGGTGATGAAGCGTTTGAACTGGCCGCTTCCCCGGAGGAAGCCGACATTATCATGGTGAACACCTGCGGCTTCATCAACGACGCGAAAAAAGAATCAATCGACAAAATCTTTGAAATGAGCGAATACAAGAGCGAGGGCAAAAAGCTGGTGGTTTCCGGCTGCCTTTCCGAGCGTTACAGCAAGGATTTGTTTGAAGAAATGCCGGAGGTGGACTGCTTTATCGGTGTCAACGAATATGGACATCTACCGGAGATCTTAAAAGATCTGGATACAAGAAAAAATATCGTCGGCGGATGTATCGGCGACAGCTTGCCGCGTATGCGGCGCAAGCTTGACGAGAATCCTTTTACGTCAACCATTAAGATCGCCGAAGGATGTAACAACTGCTGCGCGTACTGCGTGATCCCGTCCATCCGCGGCGGTTTCCGCAGCAAGAAGATGGAGGACGTTCTGGCGGAGGCTGAGGAACTTGCGGCTGCCGGCTGCAAGGAGCTGATCCTGATTGCGCAGGATGTGACGAACTACGGCATTGACCTTTACGGAGGATACAAACTTCCGGAACTTCTGCGGCGGCTTTGCAGGATCGACGGCATCCGATGGATCCGGTTGATGTACTGTTACGAAGACCGGATCACAGATGAACTGATTGAAGTTATGGCTTCCGAACCGAAGATCTGTCACTATATTGACATTCCGATCCAGCATGCCAGCGACGCGGTGCTGGCAGCGATGAACCGCAGATCAACGAATGCTTCCATTCGCGGGACCATTGCCCGGCTGCGCAAAGCGATCCCGGACATCCATATCCGTACGACGCTGATCGTCGGTTTTCCGGGAGAAAACGAAGAAGACTTTGATGCGCTGGTCCACTTTGTGGAAACCGTGAGACTGGAACGTCTGGGCGTTTTCGCTTACTCCAGAGAGGAAGGCACGCCTGCCGGTGACCGAGAAGATCAGATTGAAGAAGCCATCAAAGAAGAACGTCTGGATGCCATCATGCGCCGCCAGCTGGATATCTCACTTGCGGTCAATCAGGCAAAGATCGGCAAGACGTTTGAAGTTCTGGTGGAAGAGCGAGACGAGGACGGCAGTTACATCGGCAGAACCGCTTATGACGCGCCGGAGATTGATGATTCCGTGCTGTTTACTTCCGACCGGGAGCTGAAAGCCGGAGATTTTGTACAGGTACAGATTCAAGATGCGTTTGACTATGACTTAATCGGGGTGGAGGTGTAAGAAATGAATTTACCAAACAAACTGACAATCGGCAGAGTGATCGCCGTGCCGTTTTTTATCGCGGCTTATCTGAGCGGCTGGTATCTGGCGGCTTTTGTAATTTTTATCCTGGCGTCCTTGACGGATATGCTGGATGGCAAGATTGCGCGAAAATATAATCTTGTGACGAATTTCGGCAAAATCATGGATCCATTGGCGGACAAGATCCTGGTCTATTCCGCATTTTGTCTGATGATCCCGGATCTGGTTCCGGGCTGGATGCTGATCATCATTCTGGCACGAGAATTTACCATCGCGGGTATGCGAACCGTCGCGGCTTCAGAGGGCATTGTGATCGCAGCCGGTATGAGCGGCAAGATCAAGACGGTGCTGCAGATGATCGCGGTTCCGCTACTGCTTTTGGTCCCGCTGCTGACGGACATTTATCAGGAAACTTACGGCGCGGGCTTCCTTTCACAGGGTCTTTACCATGCCTATGTGATCACCGCGAATGTTTTCCTGTGGGCGTCGCTCGTGATGACCGTATACTCCGGCGTGGAGTATGTACTGAAGAATAAAAGCGTCTTTTCGATGTAAAAGGTCTGGCGGCTTTCAGAACAAGGCAAAGGTTGTATAAAATTTTACAGAAACAGGGTGAATACATGAAAACTGCAATATTAACTGTAGGAACAGAAATTTTATTTGGACAGGTCGTGAACACCAACGCTGCGTTCCTGTCGCAGCAGCTGAATAATCTGGGGTATGACGTCATGTATCATTATACGGTCGGCGATAATCCCGGCCGCTTGGAAGAGCTGATCCATCTGGCTTTTCGGGACTGTGACCTGATCCTGACGACCGGCGGACTGGGTCCGACCCAGGACGACTTGACCAAAGAAGTCATTGCCAAAGCGATGGACGATGTGATCGTAGAAAATCCGCAGTGCCGGGAGGCTCTGCGCGGATATTACGAAAGGGTCGGCCGTCCGATGACGCCGAACAACCTCAAGCAGGCCTGCATGCCGTCCAGAGCCGTCGTACTGCCGAACGACGCGGGAACCGCTCCGGGCTTCGCGCTGGAAAAGGACGGCAAGATGATCATCGCTATGCCGGGGCCTCCGCGCGAAATGAGCCGGATGTTTGAGCTGCAGGTAAAACCTCTGCTGCAGAAGAAACAGGACAGCGTGATCTACTATCGGATCGTGCGCTGCTTCGGGATCGGCGAGTCGAAGCTTGAAACCGTTCTGCTTCCACTGATCGACGCTCAGACGGATCCGACCATCGCGACCTACGCCAAAGAGGGAGAATGTAGTCTGCGGATCGCGTCCAAGCGGTCGACTAAAGCGGAAGCCAAGGCCGCAGTCGACGA
>DJPG01000085.1 GCA_002439735.1 Firmicutes bacterium UBA6418
TGGAGCATCATGTACGATGACTTCGCCAAGGAGGCGGAAGCAGAGGGCTTTACAGAGATCGCGGCGAAGTTCCGCATGGTGGGCGCCATCGAAAAGACCCACGAAGAACGCTACAAGGCTCTTTTGAACAATATCCAAAATCAAGAGGTTTTCCAAAAGCCGGAGGGCGTTAAGTGGCAGTGCCGCAACTGCGGACACGAATACGAAGGTACCGACGCGCCGCAGATCTGTCCGGTCTGCGGGCATATGCAGGCGTTTTTCCAGGTCAAACCGGAGAATTATTAAAAGATCAGAAGGACGGGCATCGCATATTTTCTCGCGGTGCTTGTTTTTTTGTGCCAAAAGGATTAAGATAGGCATAGCGTAAGAATTGAATGGGAGGCAAAGAAAATGGAATACATCGGAGACGTTTTTTTATGATTACGGCGGCGGTCTCCATCAGTCTGAACGCGCCGACCGCAGAGAAATATAACGAACTGTGCAGACCGAAATACGGCGAAGCCGCTTTTGACGAAATCCTGCGCTTTACGGAAGAAGTTAAGCAGTGCGTGCCGGATGTGACGATGTCCGTGGTGGGCTTTTCTATCCCGCAGCAGGATATCGAAGACTGCCGCCGCCTTGCGCAGAATCTGGGCGTCAAATTCCGCGTGCGCTGAGCCTTGCGAGCGCAGCGGCCAGGTAGATATCCTGATACAGCGGCATCTGTTCAAAATCTCTGCCCAGAAGTACGCGGATGCGATCCAGACGGTATTTGACCGTATTCCGGTGGATAAAAAGCTGTTCTGCCGTTTTTTTGACGGAGGCATCGGTATCCAGAAGATAAGTCTGCAAGGTTGGCAGCAGATCCTCGCCTTTCTCGTTTTGGAGAGGAGCGAGCAGAGAACGGTAATAGGCTGCATCCTCAGATTCACCGCTCTGCATTTCATGGCAGCGGACGGCGAAGCGCAGTGCGTCCGACCGATAAATTTTTCGTAAAGGGTAAATCTTTTCCAACATGTGAGCAGTTTCGCAGAACTGAAGATACCGATGTGCCGCACTGTTTGTGATATCGTTTTCCTGCAAAAGATAAATTTTTTCCTTACAGATCTCCGTCAGTTCATCGAGCAGCAGCTGACCTTTGATCTTGGAAAGATTCAAGGTCAAAAAAGAAACCAGCGATTTTTCATAGCAGTCGGTGATTGCGGCGGGATCGTAGGCAGAAATGCAGCTTCGGATTCGCAGTGTGTCTTCTTTAATACTGCAGAACAGCAAAGAAGTATAATCCGGTAGCAGGATCCCATTGATCTCGGCAACTTCTGTCCATGCCGTTTGTTTGCCTTCCAGGAACAGCGGGATCAGACTTTCACGGCTGTTGGTGTTGAGATTGACGTTCCAGATCGAAGTATAGAGCTGGATGATCTGCGCGGTTTCGGAGAGGATATTGCGGGACAGCGAGGCGAATGGGTTTACAAAATAGAGACACAGTTCCGTGCCGTCCTTACTCTTGAATTCAAAAGAGAGCATGTGGCCGGAGGCGGCCTTTGCGGAAGAATCCGCAAGCAGCTGTTCGACATTCAGCAGGTTCCCTGCCGGCCAGAGTGCGTAGCCGAGGATCTGCTGTTTTTTGCTGCAGAGGATCACACTGCTGCGGTTATACTCACTGATCAGCCCCAGAACGGTGTCTAAGCTGCGGTGCCGGTCATCCATCTGCGCAATACGGTCCATCGTGTTGTCGACATAGAAATCTTCCGAACGGGCATCGAAAAAGATCGCTTCACTGATATCGTGGATGACATCACTGTATTTGAGCTTCATATCCTCGCCCGGAAGGAGAATGAGAGGAAGATTACAGCGGTTGGCTGTTTCAATCACTTTCTGATCTACCCCATGCAGCACCATATTGGAATAAAACAGCACCAATGCCACGACGCCGCTGCGCTTTGCGGCTTTGACCGCTTCGATCTGATCGGGAATGCTGTCACGGATATCATAAAAAGCCGTAATGGCCAGTTCATTCGGCACGAAGATGTCATCCGACGTTAAATCGAATTCCATGACGGTGACGGAACTGACGATTCCGGAAAGACCTTTTTCCCCGGCGATGACGGTACCCATACATAAAGAAGGCAGCGTCATGCAGTCTTTGACTGTGATGCTCATAACAAAACCTCCAGGTTTATCTTGTAACGATCGTATCACATTTTTACCGGAAATACAAGATGAACGTTGTGCGCATGCACAAGATCTGCGATAAAATTTCGTATTTTTTTTAATTACTTTTGTTTAGAAAGACGATATAATTTGAGGAAATACGAAAAAATCTGCAGATTGCAGAGGAAAGGACTTATTATGAGTAATAACAAGCAAGAAATCAATGCCTTATCGCCGATCACCAAAGACGAAAAGCAGGGCTGGATTCCGCTGGCCTTTATTCAGGCAGGCATTTGCGTCTGCGTACCGTCATTTCTGGAAGGTGCGCTGCTGGTTGAAGAAATGAATTTCTGGCCGGCCATTCTTTCCGGTATCGTAGGCTATGTGCTGGTTGTCATTGCTATGACAGTACTCGGCTTTATCGGAAGCGACCTGGGTCTGGCATCCTGTACCATTACGGAAGCTTCGTTGGGCAAGAAAGGCGCCAGATACATTGCGGCTGTTGTGTTCGCGATCAATCTGGTCGGCTGGTTCGGTATCAACAATCAGGAATGCGCCGAATCCTTTGTGAACTTTCTGGATTCCAATTTCGGCATCGCCATTCCGTATGCAGTATCTTGTCTCTTTTGGGGCATCATTATGACGATCACTGCGGCATTCGGCATGAAAGCCATGGAAAAGCTGGATTACGTTTCCGTACCGCTCCTGCTGATCGTTATGATCATCGGTACCTATCTGGCGATTAAACAGAACGGCATCGGCGCAGTCGATGAGCAGATCACGCCGA
>DJPG01000101.1 GCA_002439735.1 Firmicutes bacterium UBA6418
GCGGCGCGTGAGAGCGCGGACGGCGGCGTATTCTTCCGTACCGACCACCACTGGAGCGGCTACGGCGCCTATCTCGGGTACGCGGGATTCTTGCGGGCGCGAGCCGAAGCGCTGCTCGCGGGCGACGCGAGCGGAAATGCCGCAGGCGAAGAAGCGGCGCAGACTGCGAGCAGCGGAGTCATGATCCCGGCGGCGGCACCTTATGCGGAACTCGCACCGACGGTGCTTTCCGACGATTTTTACGGCACATTGTACTCTAAGGTGCTGCTGACGACGCTGACCAAGGACAGTGTGGAAACGCCGGGGGCGGCGCTGACGGCAAAGTACCGGGTGAGCCTGAACGGCAAGACGTATGACTCGCTGTATTTCAACGAGTATCTGAACAAAAAAGATAAGTACGCCGTCTATTTTGGCGGAAATTATGATAAGGTGGATATCGAAGTCGAGGGAGCCGCAGGCAGCCTGCTGATCCTCAAGGATTCCTTTGCGAATTCCTTTGTACCGTACCTGCTCGGTCATTACAGCAAGATCACGATGATCGACAGCCGCTATTACCGCGGCAGCGTGGAAGAACTGGCACGCGATTACGATGAAGTGCTCGTGCTCTACGGCATCGACAACTTCGCCGACGAGAAACTGACGCTGGCGAACGCGCTGTTGAAATAACCATTTTGAAAAAACGCGCTTGCGGAAATATGATCGTGAAGGTTCGCTTGGGATCGGGATTGGAAAAAATCAGGTGAGGTGCGAAAAGACGCAACATTCGCCCCAAAATAGATGGCGAAACGTGTCGACCGTTGCGTTTTTGATAAGACTTTGTTGATTTACGCAAGGATTTTCCGTTTTCTGTAAAAATCCTTGCGTTTTTGTAATGGGGAATAAAAAATGCGCAACATCTGGGACACCTGGGCGTGTGCTTTTAGTGTATCGACTGTGTGTGATGACCTGCGTGCGCTGCTGGCTGCTCGGATTCGGTCTGGGCGTCGGCGGTTTGTGCGACGGTTTCGACGGTCTGCGCGGGGTCGACCGCTGCGGACGCTATGCCTTTGCAATCGGCACAGGCAACTGGGGTTGGCTTCTCTGCCGCACACGCGTACGCTTCGATGGCGGCAATCTGCTGCTTCACACTCTCGTAGGAGGTGGAACCGAAAGACTTTTTGGCGCGGATGCAGGATTTGACGTCAATCTTTTCGTAAAGGTCGGTGTCAAAGAGCGGAGAGAAGCTGTGCAGTTCATCCAGGCTCAGATCTTCCAGCGCCTTGCCGTTTTCGATGCAGTAAAGTACCATGCGGCCGATGATCTCGTGACAGTCGCGAAACGCAAGGCCTTTGCCGACCAGATAATCAGCGGCGTCGGTAGCGTTCATGAAGCCGTTCTTGGCAGACTGCGCCATGCGGCCGACGTTGACTTTCATGGTCGAAAGCATACCGTCCATCATCTCTAAACTGGTCGAAAGGGTGTCAAAGGCGTCGAACACAGGCTCCTTGTCCTCCTGCATGTCCTTGTTGTAGGCCAGCGGCAGTCCTTTCATAACGGTCAGCAGCGTGACGAGATCGCCGTAGACTCGCCCGGTCTTACCGCGGATCAGCTCGGCCATGTCCGGATTTTTCTTTTGCGGCATGATGCTGCTGCCGGTCGCGTAGCTGTCGTCCATTTCGATGTAACCAAAATCTGGACTTGACCAGAGGATCAATTCCTCACAGAGGCGGGAAAGATGCATCATGGCCATGGAGGCACAGCTTAAAAACTCGATCGCAAAATCACGATCACTGACTGCATCCATGCTGTTGGTGCAGAGGGCTGC
Source organism: Firmicutes bacterium UBA6418 (assembly GCA_002439735.1). Classification (GTDB taxonomy): domain Bacteria; phylum Bacillota; class Clostridia; order Peptostreptococcales; family Anaerovoracaceae; genus CAG-238. The sequence goes on from DJPG01000101.1 coordinate 1,805, forward strand.
AAAGCCCAGTTCTTTCCGCACGAACTCCCGGTCAGTGTCGTAAGTCGTGCCGGCCAGCGCGCCTGCGCCGAGCGGCAGAAAGTCCGTGCGCTGACAGCAATCTGCAAACCGCTGTCGATCGCGGGCGAACATATGGTAATAGGCCAGCAGATGATGCGCAAGGAGTACCGGCTGTGCCTTTTGCAGATGGGTGTAGCCGGGCAGTACGGTTTCCTGATGTTCTTTCGCCAGCGTGAGCAGGGTGCGCGCAAGCGCGGCAAGCTTTTCATCGAGCTGCGCGATCATCTTTTTCTGATACATGCGAAAATCCAGTGCGACCTGATCGTTGCGGCTTCTTGCCGTATGCAGCTTCTTACCGGCATCCCCGACGCGCTGGGTCAGCAGGCGCTCGATATACATGTGGATGTCTTCATCTTCCGGTTCGGCAAAGTCCTTGCCGTCCGCCAGATCTTTCCGGATGCTTGCAAGACCGTCAAGAATCTTTTGACAGTCTGTTTGCGGGATGATCCCTTGTTTGGCAAGCATTTCGGCGTGTGCCATACTGCCGGTGATATCTTCTTCCCACATGCGCCGGTCAAACGGCAACGACGCGTTGAATTCGTTCGCGGATGCGTTTTCCTCCTTGGCAAATCTGCCTTTCCAGAGCTTCATTGAATGAACTCTCCTCCCTTAAGTACTTTCTTTTCCAGCTGATCGCTGTATTTGGAGCCGCCTTCAAGCTGTTCTTTCTGAATGGCCCGGATCTTGAGCGGCAGCGAGAACAGGTTGATAAAGCCCTCTGCATCGTGCTGGTTGTAGACTTCGTCGGCGCTGAAGGTCGCGAACTCTTCGCTGTAGAGCGCGTAGTCGGACTTGCTGGCGACCGGCAGCACGTTACCTTTATATAACTTCATTTTTACCGTACCGGTGACCTGCTGCTGGGTAACGTCCACGAAAGCGGAGATCGCTTCGCGCAGCGGGGTGAACCAGAGACCGTCGTAGACCATCTGCGCGAATTTCTGCGCAACAATGTTCTTGTACTGCATGGTATCTCTGTCGAGGATCAGTCTTTCCAGATCGGTGTGCGCCGCGTAAAGGATCGTGCCGCCCGGGGTTTCATAGACGCCTCTGGACTTCATGCCGACCAGCCGGTTTTCGATGATATCGATGGTGCCGATGCCGTTCTGACTGCCGAGCTCGTTCAGCTTGTTGAGCAGGGAGACCGCATCCATCTTTTCGCCGTTGAGACCGACCGGAACGCCTTGCGCGAAGTCGATGTCCACATAGGTGACTTCATCCGGCGCGTCTTCCGGTTCGCAGCTGAGTACGTGAATGTCCTTGAGATGTTCGTTCCAAGGATTTTCGAGATTGCCGCCCTCGTGGCTGATATGCCAGATATTTTCGTCTCTGGAATAGATCTTTTCGACAGTCTGGTGGATCGGAATATCGTGCGCTTTGGCATATTCGATCAGGTCTTCTCTGGAGTGGAAATCCCAGGTTCTCCAAGGAGCGATGATCTTGATCGCCGGGTTGAGCGCTTTGATGGTGGTCTCAAAACGTACCTGGTCGTTGCCCTTGCCGGTGCAGCCGTGACAGATATAGAACGCGCCCTCCTGTTCCGCGATCTCGACCAGCTTCTTGGCCATCAGCGGTCTTGCCATGGATGTGCCGAGCAGATAAGCGTCTTCGTAGATGGCGCCGGCTTTCATGGTCGGCCAGATGTAATCTTCGACGAACTCCTTCTGGATGTCGAGGATGTACGCTTTGGAAGCGCCGGTCTTGTACGCTTTTTCTTCGATCTCTTTGAAATCTTCTTTTTGTCCCGCGTTGCAGCAGACCGCGATCACTTCACAGTCGTACTGCTCCTTGAGCCAGGTTAAAATAATGGATGTGTCGAGTCCTCCGGAATACGCGAGGACGATTTTTTGCTTAGCCATAATAATTCCTCCGGTTTCTGCATTTGCTGCTTTGGCTGATCTTACAAAATCGATGCGTTATGATTTGTATAAATATTTTG
>DJPG01000078.1 GCA_002439735.1 Firmicutes bacterium UBA6418
CCGCAGGCAAAGCAGAAAGGGACAGTTTTATGGGCAGGATCGGAAACGACTGGGACGCGCTGCTTGCGGAGGAATTTGAGAAACCGTACTACCGCAAGCTGCAGGAATTTTTGGAAGAAGAATATCAGAACTATCCTATCTATCCGCCGAAGGAGGACATTTTTAACGCGCTGCGTGCGGCGTCCTATGCGAACACGAAGGTTGTGATCCTGGGGCAGGACCCATATCACCAGCCAGGCCAGGCACACGGAATGTGCTTTTCGGTCAACCGCGGCGTTAAGATCCCGCCGTCGCTGACCAATATTTACAAAGAGCTGGAAGCCGATCTGGGCATCGCGCCGGCAGCACACGGCTATCTGAAAGCCTGGGCGGAGCAGGGCGTACTGCTGCTCAACACAGCGCTGACCGTACGCGAAAGCCAACCGAATTCCCATCACGATAAAGGTTGGGAGATCTTCACGGATCGCGTGATTTCGCTGCTCAATGAACGGGAAAAACCGATGGTGTTCATCCTCTGGGGCGCCAACGCGAGAACAAAAAAGGCGCTGATCACCAACGCGGATCACCTGATCCTGGAGGGTGCACATCCCAGCCCGTTTTCGGCGTACAACGGATTTTTCGGCGGCCGTTATTTCAGTATCGCCAACCGGTTCCTGAGCCTGACCGGGCAGGCTCCGATCGAGTGGAAACTGCCGGAATAAAACGCCGGATGCACTGCTTTTTATTTCAGATTTTCCGGATTGAGCCCTTTGAGCTCGTCGAGGACGAAAAGTCCGTCCTTGCGGATCAGAACGTCGTCGAAATAGATCTCGCCGCCGCCGTATTCCGGACGCTGGATCATGACCAGATCCCAGTGAACTGCGGACTTATTGCCGTTAAACGCGTCTTCGTACGCCATGCCCGGCGTCAGATGGAAGCTGCCGCAGATCTTTTCGTCGAACAGTGTGTCCTTCATCGGGTGCAGGACGTATGGATTGACGCCGATGGCAAATTCACCGAAATAGCGCGCGCCTTCGTCCGTATCAAGAAGCGCGTTGATGCGCGCGTCGTCATTGGCGGTCGCTTTGACGATCCTGCCGTTTTCGACCTCGAAGCGGATGTTTTCGTAAGTGAAGCCCTGTTCTTCGCTGAACGTATTGTAGGAGATCACCCCGTTCATAGACTCTTTGACCGGCGCGGTGTAGACCTCTCCGTCCGGAATGTTGCATTCACCGGCACATTTGACAGCCGGGATCCCCTTGATCGAGAAGGTCAGATCGGTGTCCGGCCCGACCAGACGCACTTTGTCCGTGCGCTCCATCAGCTCGACCAGCGGATCCATCGCTTTGCTCATCCGATCATAGTCCAGCGTGCAGACATCGAAGAAAAAGTCTTCGAACGCTTCCTGCGACTTGCTGGCAAGCTGGGCCATCGAAGCATTGGGATAACGCAGGATCACCCATTTGGTGCGGTTGACGCGCCAATCGAGCGTCGGCGTGGTCAGCTTTTCATAGAGATTTAGCTTTTCGACTGGAACGTCGCTCAATTCCGATGTATTGCTGCTCGCGCGGACGGCGATATAGGCGTCCATGCCTTTCATCTGGTAAAGCTGATAGTCGTTAAGGAATGTCAGCTGCTCTTCATCGGCTCCCAGCAGGAGCTCCCGCAGTATCTGACTGTCGCGGTGATTGACATAAGGCCGCGCGCCCCGCTGATAAGCGTCTTTGATTAGTTGCCGCACTAGCGGCGTGGTATCTTCTCCCTCGTAATCGATCAATACTTTTTCACCCGCCTGAAGCCGACAGGAGTAGCCGGTCAGCAGCGCGGACAATTCTTTGATTCTCGGATCCATCTGAACCTCCTGGATTTTTTTCTTATGTGATAAGAAAAGTATACCCGAAAAAGCGCAGAAATAAAAGAGAAAATAAATGCGGAAATAAACAAGTACATTGCGCGTTAAGAAAACGCTAAGAAAGAGACGGGCGCCGTTCCCAAAGATTGATTTATGCGCAAAAAACCTCTAAAATAATAAGGTAACCCTTGCCTGTGAAAGCGTGTTTTTCAAAGGCAGGCGGCGACGGATTTCGGAACGGACGGAGAGCATATATGAGAACAGTGTTCATTGTAAATCCAAAAGCGGGTAAAGGACAGGGAAGAGAAAAATTTATCAGAGAAATTGAAGAAGCATCGCGAAGCAGCGGGATCCCAGTGGAAATTCACAGCACGCAGGGAGTCGGAGATGGCGAAGTACTGGCAGCGCAGCTTGCAAAGGAAGCGGAGGCACGGGAAGAAAAAACGCGCATCATTGCTTGCGGGGGAGATGGCACGCTGAATGAGGTGCTGAACGGAGCGATGCACCATAAATATGTGGCCATCGGCGTGGTGCCGATCGGGACCGGAAACGATTTTTGCCGAAATTTTCCGGATGCGGGGGATTTTTTAGATCTGGAAGCGCAGCTTCACGGCAAAATCATGGAATGCGACGCGATCCGCTATAGCGGCATGCTGGCGGGAACGGAACGGACGCGCTACTGTGCGAACATGTTCAACATCGGGTTTGACTGCAACGTTGTGGATTTGACCGCAAAACTCAAAAACTACCCGCTGATCGCCGGATCCATGGCCTATCTGCTGGCGGTCTTGTGCATTTTAGTCAAGAAAAAGGGTGCGGATCTCAAGGTGGAACTCGATGGAAAGGTCTATGAGGACGGTCCGGTGTTACTAACGGCAGTGGCCAACGGATCCTTCTGTGGCGGCGGTGTCAAAAGCGCGCCGAATGCCAAGTTGGACGACGGCCTGATGGACGTCAACATCATCTATAACGTGAGCAGAAGGGAGTTTTTATCGAAATTCCCGGCCTATTCCAAAGGAACCCATATGCAGATCCCGGGCATCGAAAAGATCATCTGTGCCAAGCAGTGCCGCCACGCGGTCATCACCCCGCGACGGGGCACGATGCGCCTGTGCACCGACGGCGAGATCGTCGACGCCGGACGCATCGAATTTGAAGTCGTGCCGAAAGCCTTCCGGCTGCTGCTTCCGGCAAAGGCATAGACAAAAGAAAAAGAGAAAATGCAGACTGCAGACTGCGCGGCAAGGAACATGTCGGACGGTCTGCAGTTTTTTGTATGGTTCGTAATGGTTGATCGCTCGAAAGCTTGCGGTTTATTTTGCTGCCTTGTAGATCTGATACATATCTTCTTCGTAAAGTACTTTGGCACTGCCCTTCTTCCCGCCGCTGGCAACGGCGCAGCTGTGAGCCATCGCGCGGAGAACCTCATCGGACGGGTTGATGCCAAGTTCTGTAAGCGAGGTCGGCATATGAATCGAGCGGAAGAAGGCTTCCAGCTTTTCAATGCCTTTTAGAATGACTGCGTCGGCGTCCCCGGACGGTGTGACTTTCATGACATTGACTGCGAACTGATAAAAGCGGTCTTTGCAGTTGTCACAGACGTAGCGCGCCCAGCTGCCCCAGATTGCCGCCAGTCCGGCTCCGTGCGCCACGTCGTAGACGCCGCCGATCTCATGTTCCAGAGCGTGGGAGGAAAAATCCGAAGCTTTGATGCCGCAGCCGGTGAGACCATTGTGCGAAAGGCTGCCCGCCCACATGATCTCGGCGCGCGCTTCATAATTCTGGGGATCATCGCGCAAGATCAAGGCATTTTTCATCACGGTACGCAAAAGTGCTTCTGCGATACCATCTGTGATTTCCATATGACCGCCATTTGTAAAATAGCGTTCCAGGGTGTGCATCATAATGTCGGTACAGCCGCAGGCAGTCTGGTAATCCGGCAGTGTCATCGTCAAGGTTGGATCCATCACCGCGAAACGCGGTCTGCAGAGATCGGAATTGTAACCGCGCTTTTTGTTTTCCTCCGCCTTGGTGATGACCGAAGAATCGCTCATCTCGCTGCCGGTTGCGGAGAGCGTGAGAACAACGCCGACCGGCAGACAGGCCTTTGCGGTTCGAATATGCTCATAAAGATCCCAGACATCCTGTTCCGGTTCTGCCAGTCCGTAAGCGATCGCTTTTGCGGAGTCGATGGCGCTGCCGCCGCCGACTGCGAGAATGAAGTCAACGCCTTCTCTTTTGCCGAGCGCGATTCCGTCGTATACGAGGGAAAGCCTTGGATTCGGCACGGCACCGCCCAGCTCTGCAAAAGGAATATTTTCCGCCTGCAGCGATGCCTTGATCCGATCCAAAAGTCCTGAACGCACGACGCTGCCGCCACCGTAGTGCAGCAGGACTTTCCGGCCGCCGAACGCCTTGACCAATGCCCCTGTCTGACTTTCCGTATCTTTTCCAAAGACGACTTTTGTTGGAGTAAAGAGATTAAAATTGTTCATATGTCCCATTCCTTTCCGCCCTGCCGCGCGTCCTCCAGCGCTTGCGCGCTGCAAAGCTCTTGCTGCGCACAGTGTAACACAGAAACCCTACCTGGTGCAAGAACAAAATAAAACAGCAGGAGTATTCACCTTGCTCCTGCTGTTTGATAGGACAATGTCTACAATTCTTCGATCTCTTCACAGGACAACCCTGTATTTTCAGCGATAACTTCAGTTGAGATTCCTGCTTGTTTGAAATTTTTCGCAATTTCGCGCTGTTTCTGCGCAGCGCCTTTTTCCAGTCCGACAGCTT
>DJPG01000088.1:0-153 GCA_002439735.1 Firmicutes bacterium UBA6418
CCGCAAAAACAGCGGCGGCAGGGGAGTAGGGAGAGAAGGAATACGTGGTGTGGATGTGGCAGTTGATATAAACGGGATTTGCTTCCGGGAACGAAGCAGTCTGAACAGCCTTCTGCAGATTCTCCAGACGTTCTTCACGTGTCGGCGCGTTCA
>DJPG01000088.1:224-418 GCA_002439735.1 Firmicutes bacterium UBA6418
TGGGATCCTCCGCCTTATTTCAGCATCAGCTGACCGCCGGTGACAGGAACGGCCTGCCCGGTCTCATAATCCTGGCCGATGATATACACCACAGCCTTGGCGACATCTTCAGGCTCACAGCCGCGGCGCATCGGGACTTTGCCGTTGTAATGGCGGACCAGATCTTCGATGGTTTTGGCGCCTTTGATCTTATT
>DJPG01000088.1:513-2409 GCA_002439735.1 Firmicutes bacterium UBA6418
GGCAGATGGAGTTGACCTTGACGTTGATGTCGACAAGCTCCATGGCGAAGCTCTGCGTTAGACCGATAGAACCAAACTTGCTGCCGGCATAGCTGCAGTTCTTGTTGCTGCCGGTCAGACCGGATTTGGAGTTTGTCTGAATGATATCCATCCAGTAATCCGGGTCGATCTGGTGCTGCAGGGTAAGAATGGGGATGATCTTTTTGACACAGATAAAGTATCCGACATAATCCACATTCGTGACGAACATGAAATCCTCGAGACTGAGCGATGCAGTGGCGCCGGCGCGAAGGACACCTGCATTTGACAGGAAAACGTCGACGCCGCCGAGGACTGCCACAGTCTCGTTGATTGCACGTTCAACGCTCTGCTCGCTGGTCACGTCCATGGAAACCGCCATTGCAGCGTAGGGGCCGTATTTCTCACACAAATCAGCGGCAGTCTTCTGCGCATGGGGCAGATTGATGTCAGCGATGACGATAGTTGCGCCCTTGGCAGCACAATAATCAGCGATACCAGAGCCAAAGCCCTGTGCGCCGCCGGTAATGATCATGACCTTGCCAGAAAGTTCCTTGTTGCCGGCATTGCCGGTGCAGGGAGCGATAGTTTCGCCGGAAAGGTAAGCATCCTTTGCAGCAACAGCAGCCTGCATGGTCATTCCAAAAGCGAAACAGCCCGTTTCGGCAGTGACGAGAACGCCGGCTTCCTCCCGATGTGCGGCGGTATATGCCTCATATACGGCAACGGGGTCTTCACCGGCTGCAGCTGTAGCTGCACCTGCAGCACTGCGCTGCGGCGCGTCAAAGGACAGAACGAATGAATGCTCGGTCCGGCCGTTTTTCAGCATGCGAAGCATGGGCGCGATTTGCGCGATTTGCGAAAGCGTAGCATCAGACTGCTTCGCGGCGTATTCAGTAACAAGTTTTTCAAGCATGAAAATAATCCCCCAGTCTTGCGTGGTTTCTGTATTGTTGCTGAACTCATTATGACGTGTAAAAACGTAGATGTCAAGCGATACACAGCATAAAAAAGAAAAAACACAAATAATTGTGAATAATATACGAAAAAACACTTATTTTTTTGGAACCTGCTTGACTAACGGAAATGGGTATGTTAACATGACGTTATAATGAGCTGGAAATACGGGAAGGCCAGAGCATAAGCGATGCAGATCATGCCGGGCTTGACCGACAGAGAACGGATACAAAATCGCATAAGAAAGGAAGAGACTGTATGAAAGCGAACTCTGTTTTCATGGGCATCGATGCTGGCACGACCAAATTAAAACTTATGTTGTATGATGCGCAGATGAAGGAAATCGGATCCAGCAGCCGTAATACGAAGATATATATTCCCGAAAACGGTGCGTCCGAGATCGATATGAATGAACTCTGGATGTCGCTGTGTGAGGCGGCGCAGGAACTGAAGCGGAACTTCCCGGAGCAGATGGCATGCTTGACTGGTCTGGGGATTTCTGGACAAGGGGATGGCCTTTGGCCGTTGGACAAGGATGGAAAGCCTGCGTGCCGGGCGATCTTATGGAACGATTCCCGCAGCAAGGTCATGAATATCGACGCGATCGAGGGGCTTGCTGCCCTGCAGAGCAAAGAGTGTATGAACACAGTTTTTGCGGGCTCTATGCCGGGGATCCAGAAATGGTTGAAGGCGAAGCCCCCGGATACGTATGCAAAGATCCGCCACTCGCTGCATTGCAAGGACTGGCTCAACTATTGTCTGACCGGCAGGATCGTTTCGGATTACTCCGATATTACCTGTTCGTCCGGGATGAATATGTTGACGCTGCGATATGTGCCAGAATTCTATCGTTTGCTTGGGATCGAAGAAGCTTTGGATACGATGCCGGAGGCTGTTGAGCCGACCGATGTGATCGGTACG
>DJPG01000088.1:2442-5479 GCA_002439735.1 Firmicutes bacterium UBA6418
GAAGCTAGCCGTTTGACGGGCATTCCGGCTGGGGTCAAGGTGATTGCGGGCTGCCTGGATTGCTGTGCGGCATCCGCGGGATCGGATTTCTATCGTGATGGCGAGGGCTGCAGCGTCGTCGGTACGGCAATGATCAATGAGATATGCCAGACTCGCGAACAAATCGATCCAAATGACCTGCGTGGATTACTGCTGTATCATGTCGCACCGGAGCGCTATATCAAGATCATGAATACTGCGGGCGGCTCTTCCTGTGCAGATTTTGTTCGGAAACTTGTTGCACCGGGGATCAGCTTTGACGAACTGTTTGAGGAACTGGATAAGATTCCGATCGGAAGTAACGGACTGATCTACCATCCCTATCTGTATGGAGAGCGCGCACCGTTCAAGAATCCGGATGCAAGCGGAGCCTTTATTGGCCTGAGAAATTATCACACCAAATTTGATATGGTCCGGGCAGCCTATGAGGGGCTTGCTATGATGTTCGTTGATTGCTATCGTGCAGTCGATCCGGTCAGTGTCGTCTATCTTTCCGGCGGCGCAGCGGTCAGCCCATTTGTCTGCCAGATGTTCTGCGATGCGATCGGACTGCCGGTCAAACGTCAGACTATCGATGAACTTGGGACGCTTGGCATCGTGAAGATGCTGAAGATCGGACTTGGCGAGGCAAAGAGCTATGACGAGCTGACGATCGACTCCTACATCGATTATGTACCGGATCCGGAACGTCATGCGAAATATGAAAAACTTTACGAGCGCTTTGTTGCCACACGTGACAGCCTTGCCCCGTATTGGAAACAAGATTGATCGAAGAAGGAACAACAGGAGGAACGAACTATGAAAAAGATCAAAACTGTGTGCACCGGCACGATCACGCCGGACTTCATGGAAAAGCTGAATGAGTGCTGCGACATTACGATGGGCGGATATGCGGTGACCGGCCTGAATACAATGCCGGAAGACGAGCTGATCGACCTGCTGAAGGGCGCGGAGCTCGCAATCATTGAGTACGAAAATGTCACACGCAAGGTCATCGAAAACAGCCCCAGCCTGCGTTTGATCGTCTGCCCGCGTGGAAAGCCTGTGAACATTGACTGCGAAGCTGCTGCGGAGCGTGGGATCCCTGTCGTCAATACGCCGGCACGGAATGCCAACTCTGTTGCAGAGCTGGTCGTCTCGCAGATGATCAGCGTATGCCGCCAGCTGGGATGCGCGAACCATGAAATCAAAAACGGCCGGTATCTTGGCGAGCCCGTGGATGATATCTATGCGCCGACGGATCGCGATGATGTTGTCTGGATGCTGGATGAGGAAGACAGCCCCTTTAAGCGCTACCGTGGCCCAGAGATTAGCTATCGAACGATGGGCTTTATCGGTTTTGGAGCGATCGGTGCCCGCGTCAAGCATCTGCTGAACGGCTTTGATATGAATTTCCTGGTCTATGACCCGTATCTGCCGGCTGAGATCGCGGAAAAATAAGGTGTGAAGCTGTGCTCTTTGGATGAAGTGCTTGCAGGCAGTGATTTCGTCTCTGTGCACTGCGCAGTAACGCCGCAGACGACTGGGATGATCGGTGCGGAAGAGTTCAAGAAAATGAAGCCCACCGCTTACTTTATCAACACTGCGCGCGGGAAGATTGTCCAGCAGAAGGCACTGGTCGAAGCACTGCAGGCCGGTGAGATCGCCGGCGCAGTTCTGGATGTGTTCTGGAGTGAACCGCTGCCGGCCAATCATCCGCTGCTTAAGATGCGCAATGTTTTGATCACCCCGCATATTGCCGGCGCATCCACGGATGTTCCGACCTGCCATTCCCGTATGGCATACAACGACATTCAGCATTATCTGAAAAAGGAACCGATGGAGCACGTATATAACAGGAAGCTTTTGAAATAAGTTGCTTTTGCGCCAAAGGTGTGATAAAGTTTTTATATTAACAAAATAATGAAAGAGGCACATAATGGTTTCGAAAGTTCCGCTTTATATACAGCTGTACAATCGGTTGCGAATCGATATTGAAAACGGCGTGTATTCCCCGGGGGAGCGTTTGCCTTCAGAGGTTGAGCTAGAAGCAAAGTACAATACCAGTCGGATCACGATCCGGAAAGCAATTTCACTTCTGGCCAACGATGGATATGTCTCGGTCCGGCAGGGACTTGGTACGATCGTGGCGTCGCCGACGATGTACAATACCAACTTCGTGACCTCTTTAACAGAACAGCTGCGGGAAGCTGGATATGTGCCTTCTGCGCGGGATATTCATGTTTCGCGGGAATATGCTCCGCCGGAGATCGCGGACGCAATGGGGATCGAATGCAGCCGCGAGATGATCTGCGTTCAGCGTGTGGAATTGGCAGACGGGAATCCGGTCGGTATTCTGACGAACTATATTCTTCCCGAATTTGTTCCGGATTTTGATAAAAAAGAATACCATTTTACGTCCCTTTATCGTTTCCTGGAAGAACAGTATAATATCCGGATCGATACGTCGAGAGATTTCATTTCTGCACGAACGGCGGATCTGGCGCAGGCGACGACGCTCAACATTCCGGTTGGATCGCCGCTGATTTACGTGATCCGTATTTCGTTTGCGGAAGGTGTTCCAATCTTGGGCGATATCGCGTACATCAATGGATACATGCACCATTTCTCGTTTAACCGCTCCGGCCGCTCTCCGCGCATTCATAACGATGATCTAAGCTTTTGACATTTCAAAAGAATGTTGCTGCACTGGAAAAAACATAACACAAACCGCCTGACAGGATCTCCTGCCAGGCGGTTTGCATATTGTGTTAAAATCAGCCCCCGGCAGAGATCTCTCTGCCGGGGGTTTCTGTCAGGCTTCGCTGCGCAGGCAGCGGATGGCGAGGCGGCTTTGGCCGCCGGGGGTGCAGGTGAAGAGGGTCAGGTCCCAGTCACCGGCCAGCATGTCTTCAACCTGCGACGGGCGCAGCTGCTCAAAATCGGCGACGGCATAGGAAAACCGGTTGCCGTCCGTGTCGGTAAAGAAGACCGCGTCGCCGGGCTGCAGCTGCGAAAG
>DJPG01000029.1:0-1236 GCA_002439735.1 Firmicutes bacterium UBA6418
CGCCGTCTCATCCGCAAATGCCATGGACGGCATGAGCGTCACAAGCAATGCGATGCACATCCATATGCAAAATAGTTTTCGTTTCATTTTTTCTTCATTCCTCCCTATACGTTCAAAAGTCAGCTCCATCAGACGCCGGCGAATCCGCCGGAGGTTTGCAGAGCTGCGCATAAGCTATCTTGCAAGCCTATGAGGGTATTGTATCACCTTTCGCGTTTGCATTGGCTGCATGGTAATTTTTAGTGCTCCAAATGTAACGGTTGGTTCGGATCCCGGGCGAACGTGCTGCGGCCTTTTGGCATGCAGGAGGGGCTGAGGCCATTGGTCGGACATCGAACCGAAGCAGAAGCCGTGCATTTCCTTCTGCCACCGCATAGAGAAGATTTTGTGCAAAACGCACAAAGAGAAGACGAATTCTTATACTCCCAGAGCCTTGTGTCAGCGTCAAAACGGGGTATAATAAAACCATAAAGATCAAGAAAGCGAAGAGCTTAAAGGGGGTTTTTCAGATGTTACCAAGTATCTTTGGAGAAAATATGTTAGATGATTTCTTTGATAATTCTTTTGACCGTGGCTTTTTCGGAGGACGGAATCCTTTGTACGGAAAGCACGCAAAGAACCTGATGAAGACCGATATTCACGAAAAAGACGATCACTACGAGTTCGCGGTGGAACTGCCGGGCTTTACCAAGGATGAGATTAACCTTGATGTAAAGGACGGTTATCTGACGGTCAGCGCCGCAAAGGGTCTGGACAAGGATGAAGAGGACAAGAAGGGTCGTGTCCTGCGTCAGGAACGTTACGCAGGCGTATGCAGCCGCAGCTTCTACGTCGGAGATGTAAATCCGGAGGATGTAAAAGCAAAATACGAATCCGGTGTGCTGTCCATCACGTTACCGAAGGAAGAGCAAAGGAAACTGACAGCAGGAAAGATCGCCATCGAGTAAATCAAATCAATCAGAATTAAAGCAGTATAATCAAACGAGAGTGACCGCTTTGCTGCGCGCAGAGCGGTCTTTTCCGTTTTTGAGCAAGCAGAGCGCTTTTTGGGAATGAAAGAATCAAAAACAGTAGCGTAGCACCACACTTTTTTGTATAATGAGAGGTGAAGAGAACACCTTTCACAAGAGAAAGAATGCAAGGAGGGAAAAAGATGTACAGGACAAAGCGTTACGAAAAAGAGATCCCGGTCACGGAATATTTCGAGAACTATGTGAATGTCGAAGAGTTTTTGGA
>DJPG01000029.1:1328-1740 GCA_002439735.1 Firmicutes bacterium UBA6418
TACTGGAAACGCTATGCCGATCTGTGCATCCTTGGCTATCAGATCTTTTTCGAGGACGGTACGACCGAGGCAGAGAGCCTGCGGATCATGAAAGAAGTTAAAGAAAAAATGAGTGAGGAGCTGTTCGCGATGGAGGCGGAGCATCCGGGTTCGATCTCGCTGTCCGCGGGGAACTGCGGTATCTGCGGCAAGGGAAACTGTACGCGCCCGCAAGGCAAGCCCTGCAGATACCCGGACAAGATGCGCTATTCGATCGAATCCATCGGCGGCAACGTCGGCAAGACCGTGCATGATTTTTTGGGAATCCCACTCGAATGGATCGAAGAGGGTAAGGTACCGAGTTATTTCGTACTGGTCGGCGGCTTGCTCAGATCCGCACAGGGAATTGCAAAATGAATTGCAAGAAAGCTCT
>DJPG01000029.1:1748-11975 GCA_002439735.1 Firmicutes bacterium UBA6418
ATGCGGCGGTTATCCTTTTCGATAGCCGCCGCATTAGGTTATCTTGTTCTGTTATCTGTTATTTTTTATTTTTGATCACAACGGTTGTGCCGATGGCTGCGCCGCTGACAAGCAGCAGGACAAACCACAAAGCGGGATTGCTTGTGTCGCCAGTCTTTGGAGAATCCTTTGCTTCGGACGGATTTTGGGAGTCGTTCGAAGTTGTCTCCTCCGTTGTATCTTCGGTATCTTCTACTGTAAAAGTAAACGTCGTTCCGGTTTCGGATCCGTCCTCTCCGGCTCCTGCCGCATACGCGGCAGGAACGTTCAACAGCAGTACCAAACAGAGAATCAGAAGAAGCCCTGCCGTGCGAAAGCCTTTAGCCAATGTCTTTCAGCTCAATTCCGTATGTAACGCTGCCGCTGTAGGTTACACCCTTTCGGATCTGTGCAGGAACGATAACCGGCTTTACGGTGTAGCTTTTTGTACCATCTTCGGTAAAGGATACAAGCTCTGTGCCTGTCGCAGTATCGGTTCCTTTTGTTTCGAGAACTGTGCCATCGCCTAAAATGAACTGATATCGAATGGATGTCTTCCTAGGAGCAGTTGCGGCCTCACCTTCCAGCACCATCTGATTGCGGAAATAGTTCGTACCGGCAAGTGTAACGGATATCTTTTTGCCGCCAAGGTTTGCAACATTTTCGGCCTTGATGTCAACCTGTGTGCCGGCTTCTGCGATCGTGACCGCTTCCGGTATCGTGATCGTGTAGGTAGGATCGTTTTGTACCTCCTCTGGCATCTCAAATGTAAACTCTGTGGATAAGGACTCCTGCGAATCCTGGTTTGCTGTTGCGGCATAAGCCGGAGTCAGTGCTGCGGTTGCACAGAAAGCCATGGTCAATGCAATGGATAAGATCTTCTTTTTCATGTTTGTTCCTCCTTAAAATGTTAAAAGATAAAAGATCCTATATGAAAAGCGGTTTTGCCGCCTCATATCACCTTGAGGGCCGTTTTTACAACGGCATTATTAAGAGAAGCGCCTGTCTCCGCGTTAAAAGCCAGGACTTTGATCCGCAGGGTATGCTCGCCTGCATCGATCCCTCCGCCCGTGCGGATCTCTGTCACTGCATCACCCGGCTCGATCGAGCCTGTGGTATAGAACGGCTCTTCGGCGTCGTCAAGATAAAGCTCAAAAACAAACAGGCAGTCGTTTTCCCGCGGGTTGTAGAGGGTCATGGATACCTTATCCGTATTTTTCGGAAAGTATATATCGCCGTACCCCGGTATTTTGATCCCCTTTTGCGTATCCGCGTTAAGGGATTGGATGTCTCCGTCCCAGGGCTTCGCGTTTTCGTCCGGGCTGTAGCTCAATCCACCCGACGTGCTCTTGTCCGTATTGTTGAAGATCATAAACGCTGCTGTCATCGCAATGATGATAAAAATCAAAACAAGCATCAGCAGGATCAAGCGCTTTTTATCCTTTATTGTCTGCATATCATGCACCTCTTTCATTACTGTGTTCTGTTTGTCTTTATTATAGCTTGACCTTGTAAAATCAGCATGCGTACCCCAGTAAAATGTTTGCAAAAATGAATTGCAAGAAAGCTCTTGAATTTGCGTCGCAAGAAGCATATAATGCTCTTGTATACAAAATTGATTCATCGAGACAAAGGAGATGTATGGTATCATGTACAAGGAAGCATTAAGACCCGTTTGGGCTGAGATCAATTTAACCAACTTAGATTACAACATTAAACAGATCAAAGATAAAATCGGCGACAGACAGATGATCGGCGTGATCAAGGCGGACGCTTACGGTCACGGCTCTGTGAAGGTCGCGGAAGTCCTGCGCGCGAACGGCTGCAAGACCTTTGCGATCGCGACCCTGCAGGAAGCCATTACGCTGCGGGAAGCAGGCGCGAAGGAAGAGATCATCATGCTCGGCCTGACGCCGGATCTGTACGCGGATACCATCGTGGATTATGATATCACACCGGTTGTCTGCTGCTCCGAGAACGCAGCGGCTTTTGCGGCTGCCGCAAAAGCAAAGGGCAAGACCGTACACGCACTGATCGCAGTGGATACCGGTATGGGTCGGATCGGCTATTTAGCAGATGATCTGGACTACGCGGTCGAAGATGTGAAAAAGATCGCTGCGCTGGAAAACTTCAAGATCAAAGGGATGTTTTCTCACATGTCCACCGCCGACGCGTTTGACAAGACTTATTCCCACCAGCAGGAAGCAAAATACAACAAGTTCTATGAAACCCTGACCGCTGCAGGGATCGAGATCCCGTTCCGCACGCTGGCTAACAGCGCTTCGGTCATGGAGCTGCCGTCGGTGTACTTCGACGCCTGCCGTCCGGGCATCATCCTTTACGGATGCTATCCTTCCGATGAAGTGGACGTCAAAGAACTTTCCATCAAACCGGTGATGTCCGTCAAGGCGAACATTGTGCATCTCAAGGATGTTCCGGTTGGCTTCTCGGTTGGCTACGGCCGCAGATTCATCTCGGAAAGACCAAGCAAGATCGCGACGATCGCACTCGGCTACGCAGACGGTTATCCGCGTCCGTATTCCCCGAACGCGAAGGTCATCGTGAACGGCGTGATCGCGCCGATCGCCGGCAACATCTGCATGGATCAGTGCATGATTGATGTGACCGATGTTCCGGACGTGAAGGTCGGCGATGAAGTGATCATCATGGGCAGTGACGGCAAGAACACCATCCTGGCGGACGATATCGCCAAGGCGACCGGCACCATCAACTATGAGATCACCTGCGCGTTCGGACAGCGCCTGCCGAAAGTTTATGTAAAATAACAAAGGATTGCAGAAGCCGGGCTTTTTGCCCGGCTTTTTTCGGATCGGCAGGGCGAGAGCGCGGCGAGGAATGGAGACGGTACGATGGAACTGAAAAAACAAAAGACGTTGTCGCTCAAGGACAGCTTTATCCGCAGATTGGAGCGGGATATCCTCTCCGGCAGACTTTCGGTGGGACAGAAGCTGCCGCCGGAGCGGGAACTGGCCGACCGGTTCGGCGTCAGCAAGGCGGTCATTCACGCGGGGATCCTGGAGATGGAGAAAAAAGGCTTCCTCTCGGTCCGGCCGCGCGTCGGAACCTTTGTTTCGGATTTTCGCATGGACGGCGGCAAGGAAACGCTTCTTTCGCTGATGAACCACGACGGCGGCAGTCTGTGCGCCGAAGAGGTCAAATCGTTCAATGAATTTCACTGCGCGCTGGACAATATGGTGATCCTGCTTTCCGAGAACCGACTGAACGAGGAAAACTACGAGAAACTGGATCACGCGGTGGAGGGCATCGGGCATGCCGGTAGTCCGGCAGAGGCGGCGGATTATAACTTTCGCTTCCACCACACGCTTGCGCTGGTCAGCGGCAATACGCTCGCGCCGCTGTTTTACACGGCGTTCAAGAGCACCTTTGCTTCGCTTTGGGAGCGTTACGCCCGCAAATACGGTATTCCCGCGCTTTACCATAATTCTCGCGTGCTGCTCGATTACATTCATGCCGGCCGTGCGCAGGAAGCGATTTCGTGGAATGATCTTTACACGGACAATACGACGTTCGGACAGCAGAAGATCCTGGAGGAATAGAGGAGGAATTTATCATGGAAAGAGACCGATTCAGAACCAGAACCGGCTTTATTATCGCATGTATCGGCTCCGCCGTGGGGATGGGCAACATCTGGCGGTTCCCGATCATGGTGTCAAAATACGGCGGCATGACCTTTTTGGTCGTTTACATCTTATTTGTGATCCTGATCGCGTCTTCCGGCATGATCGAGGAGTTCGCGCTCGGACGCTGGGCTGAGGCCGGCCCGGTCGGCGCGTTCGGCAAATGTACCGAGACCAGATTCGGCAAGCGTTCCGTCGGCAGCGCGATCGGCGCGCTTCCGGTTATCGGCGCGATGGGACTTGCCATCGGCTACACAGTGGTCATGGGCTGGATCTTTAAATACTGCTTTATGGGAATTTCCGGGCAGCTTTTTGCGATGGGGACCGATATGGATCGGATCGTTGGCACCTTTGACGCGGCGGCGCCGGGCTCGGAGTCGCTGGGCGCGGCGGTGCGCATGATGCTGGACGGCGGCATCTTTACGGTCGGCAACAGCATGTGGCAGATCATCGGGCTGGCAGCGGCGCTGATCATCATGGCGATGGGCGTCAGCGGCGGCATCGAAAAAGCAAACAAGATCATGATGCCGGTCCTGTTCGGCCTGTTCCTGCTTTTAGGCATATACATTGCCTTTTTACCAGGTTCCAGCGAAGGCTATCGTTATATTTTCACGTTGGATCCGAAAGGTCTGGCTGACCCGGAAGTCTGGATCTTCGCGTTCGGACAGGCCTTTTTCTCGCTTTCGGTAGCGGGTAACGGCTCGGTCATCTACGGCTCCTATCTGGATAAGCGGGAAGATCTGCCGGGCGCGGCGCGCAATGTAGCGGTCTTCGATACGCTGGCGGCAATGCTGGCGGCACTGGTCATCCTGCCGGCGATGGGCGTCGGCGGCGTGACGCCGGATACCGCAGGACCGGGACTGATGTTCGTGTATTTGGTCAATGTGCTCAACGGCATGGCAGGCGGACGGATCGTCGGCATGATCTTCTTCATCTGTATTTTGTTCGCGGGCGCGACTTCGATCGTCAATCTCTATGAGGTGCCGGTGGCGTTTCTCCAGGAAAAACTCGGACTGCGCAGGATTCCGGCGGTCGCGGCGATCGGGTTGATCGGAGCAGTCGTTTCTGTGCTGATCCAGCCGTGGACTTCGCAGTGGATGGACGTGGTTTCCATCTACATCTGCCCGCTCGGCGCCCTGCTCGCCGGCATCATGTTCTTCTGGATCCTGCCGAAGAAGACGGCCATCGAAGCCGTCAACGAGGGCAGCAGGAAACCGATCGGCACATGGTTCCACCCGCTCGGCAAGTACCTCTATTGCCTGTGCGCGCTGGCAGCGCTGATCGCGGGCGCCATGCTCGGCGGCATCGGCTGACGGACCGAACGGCGATTGGCGGCGGGATGACAACCGTGTGAGGCGGTGACGCTGCGAGACTGCAGGGATGCGAGAATGCAAGGCCGCGAGATTGTAAGACTGCACGGCCGCCTGTGATGCTGGGCGAAAATGCTTTTTGTATGTATAAACCTGCTATCTTTTTGAGGTTTTGCCGTAAAAAAAGCATGGATCCAAGGAAAGATCCGGAAACTCCTGAGGCGGCAAATCAAAAATTATTAAGAATTACAAACGATGCATAAAATTCATATGTCATAAAGACAAAAAATAAAGCCTGAATAAGGAACGGATTCCTTATCCGGGCTTTTTGAAGCGAAAATGAAGCGATTGGGCAAACAAACCATGCTTTTTTTCGGCAAAAAGCATGATTTGGATCTGGTTCTATGCAGGAACCAAATTTTCCTATAGCTGATCACAGAGGATACCGTGATCGATTTAACGCAATAGAAGAAACCTCCGCTATAACTGTTCCAGACCGCAGCCGCCGGCAGACGGGTCGTCCAGCGAATGTTTTACCCGATCCGCTTCTTCGGCGGCTTTCGCGCTGTTCCAGTGATCCATCGTGCCGACCAGATAGCCGGTAATGCGGCGGATCCGCTCAAACGGAACCTGTTCAAATTCATAGTGCAGATCGGCATAATCGCCGTCGAGATGGATATCCAGCGTTTTCAGCTTACGATGATGTTTCCTTTCCAGATAATCGACATAAGCCAGCGCCTCTTTTCTTGGCGCATCCCCTGTGATCGTTACACTCATATGATTCCCTCCTTAAAAGATATGCAACCATATCTTGTTGTTCTTTCGTGATTTTCTATTATTATACCACCAGATACAGAAAAAAGAAACAGGCACGGCAAAAAAACGCGGCTCAATTTTTTGTGTTGACAGAAAGGAAGGTTTTTCCTATAAGGAAAGCAGAACGCAAAGGGGTAAGCGGACAGAAAGAAAGGAAAAACGAAAGATGGAGAAAAGTTTCAAAAAGACAAAAACTCTGGTATCCGTACTGGCGGCGATGCTGGTGCTGATCTTCGCGATGCTGTTGATGACCGATACGGCCGATGCAGCGACGAAATATCAGGCTGCAGAGATACAGGACGTTAGAATATCGAATATCAAAGAAGCCCCGATCGGCGGATATTTTCTGTTTGAAGAAGACTGGACAGCGGAGAAAGTTTACTGTTATTACGCCAAAACATTGGATGGAACAAAGACGAAATTCGCAACGATAAAATTATTTGGAGACAACCTAAGCACCAAAATCCTCACAAACGGATCGAAGATCTATTATTGTGTGGAAACAGGGAGTAAAGGCAAGATCTACTGCGGCAACATCAAGGGCGGCACACCGAAACTGCTTAAGACTGTGAAGGTCAAGGACAATCATCATGTCTCAGTGTTAAGTATCTACAATGGGAAGCTGTATTACCAGATCTCGGATCCATTAAACAAGTTTAGCGAAAAGTCCTCGCTTTACAGCCTGAACTTGAAATCCAAGGAACTGAAAAAAATATCCTCCAATTTTAATACGCATACCGGCTATGCTCCCGGCAGCGGCCGCTATCTGTACGGTGGCAGTGTGGGCAAGGATGGCATCCGCGTCTTCGACTGCAAGACAAATAAGATCGTGCGGACGATCAAGGAGGGATATAAAGTCAGAACAGACGGCGGAAAACTTTATTACAGCACGTACAACTCCCAAAAGGAGTATGTGCGCATCTACTGTGCATCTCTGAGCGGTGCCAACCGCAAGCTTCTGCTCAAATTGCCGCATCAGGCAATGATAAAATATATGGGCGCTGACGTGATTTGCTATCAGCTCTGGGGCGAAGGTGTAAACGAGGAGGGGTGGCATGTGTATACCTTGGCAACCGGCGAAGATAAAGTTGTTGACGGTACAGCGGAATCCGGATATAAATGGGAGATGTCTTAACGGAAAAAGAAAGTCAAACTGCGGATCGTGATGCAGTTTGAAAAGATAGCGTGAAATGGGCTGACTTGCCCCGATCTGCGGGAGTCAGCCCTTTATTTTGCAATAATTTCCATTATTTTAGCCATCGCACGTATCCCCCTTGTTCCCATGCATTTTTGTTCGCAATCCAGTGCTCGCGGAAAAAGTCTTCATTGATTGCCGCTATAAATGGTTTAATCAAAAATTTTTGAATGGTTCTTAATACAGTACTATAATTATCTGTCTTTACATCAATTTTGTGACAAAATGCTTTCCATTTTTTCTGCATACCTTCGTCGCCATCAAATGACATAACTGCTTCAAATTGCTCAGTAGTAAAAGTGTGACCACGATTCTCAAAGGTTTTTCGTAATGCATTACTCAAGATATTCCCATCAAAATCAAATTTATTCGCAAGATAATAAATGTCATAATAATCCTTCATGCGACTGGAAAATTCCATAAGGCTGAGAATCGCATCAATTTTTTCAGCAACAGTAGTTTCAAGAGAATATGTATTCACCATAGGCGCTTCAAAATCTTCCAACTGGGTTGGAATTCTGCGTTTTTCTTGATTTGGTACAATAACATCTCCTACACCGAAGTCTATACTGAATGGTGTCTTCGTATTCTTGATTCTTGCTACTAAAGAAGCTCCGATACCTGCGTATTTTTTTGCAACAGCAATAGGTGCAATATCCTTAATTTCAAATGTCACAAAATCATTTCCAGCAGATGTGGTAATAATTTCTTCCAAGACTTTTTTCATTTGTTCCGGGGTATTCGGCACTCTCCTAAGCAAGAAATCCACATCCATGGTTACACGACTATCAAAGTCAGTAACAGAGTATATGAATAACCCACCCTTCAGAACGAGATTCTCCGCATATTTAGATTTTTCCAATCGGCGCAAAAATTCTTCCTGACAAAACAGCTGCAGGCAAAGTTGATAACTTCTTCCGCTTTGCTTTCCTTTGTTTTTTAGCCGTGCAAGTACGGATGCAGCAGTATCAGCCATTTAACAGCACCTCCATCAATTCAGTAACCTTCTTATGCACTCTTAACTTTTTTGCATATTCAGATAAATTTCGTAAATTTTTTTTTGCATCATTTACATAAGCGTTCAACGCTTTATTAAATATCTCATTGTCAAGCCTTGAACGATATTTGAAGCAATCACAAATTGTACGTTCCCGATCATATACCGAAAGCATAACCCCAGAAAAATCATCCACTACTTTACCCAATTCATATATTTCTGGTTGAACATAATAAGTTTGCAAAGCCAATACGTCTACATCCAATTTTGTGCGAGACATGGATCTTGGTACAGCAATAGACCATTTTCGAGGAGCGAAATCGCTATATCCATAATGAAAAAGGGCGGATTCTACACAGACAATCCCCTTTGGAATCAAGACTGCAAGAAGTTGCTCTTCAGATGCTATATCTGCCTCAGCAAGTTGGTAATATCCATGCCGAATGCGGTCAAGATATCCAGCATTGCACATATTTACTACATCAGCAGCACGGATTCCTGCCTGAACAAAGTCTGATGATTTGGCAATACCTCCCTTTTCTATGATGACTTTTTTTGCAATCGTTCTAATATCCACATATTCACCAACTTTCGTTATTAAAATCACGCACATTTATTTTCTTTCTGTGTATGTATTTATTATAACAGCTAAATTTTAATAATCAATAAATTTACGCATATTTAAACAGATTTTGTGTGTGAAATTATTGCATTTAAACTCTATAGCCAAAAATGTAAACGTTTTTTCAAAATTAAATATCCTCGATATACACGACCAAATTTTTCAATAAACTACCCCGGGAAACATTCTCTTTCTTTGCAAAATAATTCCACTTTTCGAGTTGCGTTGTGTGCAGTTTTTTTGAAAATTGCAAAAAGCAGCACATTATGCATCCGTTTTTCGTTTCACAGCAGTGTTCTCGTTTTACGGCTAAATCGAGCAGCAAGATCAGGAGCAGAGGATTGTCAAAAGCAGCAATGTCGGCGGTTTCCCTTTTGATGTTCGTATAGAGCAGCCGAACAAGGAGAAGATTGCGGCAATGCTGGAAGCAGAACGCATTGCCCGTGATCCGTCTGTGAAGCGTTATTCCGATGTTGAGGAAGCGCTGAGGGCATTGAAAGAATGAACAAACACTTTGACATCTGCCGGACTGGCTGCTGGTTTATCGGGTGGAGAACGATCTGCTCGTCCTGACATTGGCTCGGACAGGAACGCACAGCGACCTGTTCGGAATGTAAGGAGATGCACTCGGTTTTTCAGCCTGGTGTATCTTTATATTACGGCAAAGTCGCGCAGCAGGATCAGGAGCAGATTATTGTTGTAGAGATCTTCGGCACAATAGGAGCCTTCCATCCAGCCGGCGATCGTATCGGCATGTGTCGGGAAGAAGAGCTCGGCAGCCGGGAACAGCAAAGCCAGAAAGAGAAGAACCGAGATCGCGCCGAGCAGGATCCCCATCAGGATGCCCAGGAACCAGTCGATGCCGCCGACAAAGCCGCCATGATGCTCTTTCGAAAACGTGTGCAGGAGCAGGGAAAACAGCAGCCGCAGTCCGAGCAGGATCAAAAAGAAGCAGAGGAGCGTCAAAAGCAGCATCGTCAGCTTGTCCGTACTGCCGTCGATGAGAGCGGACGCGGTATCGTCCGCGCTGTCTTTGAGAAGATCGGGAAGCAGCTCGTAGGTTTTGGAGGCGATCCACTTGGCGGAAAGGGTTTCGTGGATCTTGGACGCTGCGGCCGCACCGAGGGCGGTCTTTTGCAGGAAAAACAGCGCCAGATCATCACAGAAGAGCCAGGCTATGACGACCGAGGCGATGCCGCGCAAAAAACTGACGATCGTCATCGCGAAGCCTTTTCGCATGGAAAAAAAGATCGTCAGACTGAAAATGACCAAAACAATGAGATCCAGAATCATAAGAGCAGCCTCTCCTTTCATAAAATGATTATTGAAGATATTTTACTAAAAAAAGAAAGGGTCCGCAAGGCTGTTTTTGCGGCAGCGGGCAAGGGTGCCGAAATGGGAAATCAGTACGGTCCGTACGTCATGTATTTTTTAAGTCAGCTGCTGCAGAACCAAAGAAAGGAAGCGGCGGAAGATCACAAGGTGATGAGCGCCGAAGCGCATGCCGCCGGATCGGAAGCTAACGCGAATGTCGGATCGGCAGTGCAGACCGGTGCCTGCGTCGGGAGTGACAGGGACAGCACGGTCTTTGACTTCGATGAAACCGGGGC
>DJPG01000067.1:0-668 GCA_002439735.1 Firmicutes bacterium UBA6418
GTTGCCGCATAGAGGGAAACCGGATTATCCACCTTGTCGTCGGTGCTGTACGGAACCTTCTTGTTGGAGCCATAGACAGAGGAAGAAGAAGCATATACCAGATGCTCTACCCCTGTCTGACCATTGTCATAAGAATGTCGGCAGGCTTCCAGGATATTGAAAAAGCCGACCAAGTTGGATTCCACATAAGCATCCGGGTTGGTGATGGAGTAGCGCACACCAGCCTGTGCCGCAAGGTTAACGACCACAGACGGCTTGTACTTTTTGAACAGCTCCGTGATCAGTTCCTTATCAGCGATGTTGCCTTTTACAAAAGTAAATGTGGGATACTTGGCCAGCTCATTGAGACGAAACTCTTTCAGTGCCACATCGTAGTAAGCATTCATGTTATCAATGCCAATTACTGTAACAGAAGGAACTTCCTCATATATTCTTTTCACCAGGTTAGATCCGATAAAGCCAGCTGCACCAGTGACTAAAATCACTTTGTTTTCCAAATTTACTGTACGCATTCGTGTTCCTCCGTTTTTATTAATTCCCTTATCGATTGGATGCTGTTTCTTCATTAAATGCGGTTTATTCGGGTCTATCTGAAAACCGGAAATATGACCAGCAGCAAGGGGTTTTTCTCCTGATGAAGCCTTTTTTGCGGGAATACTTTGTGTATT
>DJPG01000067.1:720-3362 GCA_002439735.1 Firmicutes bacterium UBA6418
GCACAGCAGGCGGAAAATGCCTGCTGTTTGGGCATGCTGGCGGTTTTCAGGCAGGCCCTAGTTCCAGAGCCTCCTTACAATCGCTTATACCTCTTTTTACTCACCTTTTACGGCAAACCAACTTCAGGGAACTGTGTCGGCCGCGCGTCGCTCCGGTATGCGGTCAGCCCGCAAGCAGCCTGCAATGCCAGGACTCACGCAGAGCCGTCTTTCTTGAATACCACCAGCACGGTTTTCAGCAGAATCTTGATGTCCATTCCGATATTCCAGTTTTCAATATACTCCCTGTCCAGTCTGACAACCTCTTCAAAATCGGTAATATTGCTCCGTCCGCTTACCTGCCACATACCTGTGATTCCAGGCTTGATCGCCAGTCTCGCATGGTGGTGAGGTTCATACAAAGAAGTTTCAGAAATCAGAGGAGGCCGCGTCCCAATGATCGACATATCCCCTTTCAATACATTGAAAAATTGCGGGAACTCATCCAGGCTTGTCCTTCTGATAAAATCGCCAATTCCCGTCTTATGCGTCCCATCCGGAAGAATTCTGTTCCCGATAACGCGCGGATCAAAGTCAAGCTTAAACATTTTTCCGTCCCCGAGCTTGTTGTCCTTCATAAGCTCCGCCTTGCGCGCTTCCGCGTCCATGTACATGCTGCGGAACTTATACATCCTGAATTTCTTTCCGTTTTTTCCGACCCGTTCCTGGGCAAAGAAAATTGGTCCTGGGGAAGCAATATAGATAGCCGGTCCGACAAAAATGCAAATGACTCCGGTAAGAATACATCCAACCAGGCCGCCGGCAATATCCATCATCCGCTTCAGCAGCAGCTGTTTTGTGGAGGCATAATTCAGGCTCGTAGTCAGGACTGTATAATTTCCCACCTTTTCTACAAACTGTTTTTTACCCGGCGTGTTAGAAAGCTTTGCAAGATTCAGGTGAACCGTCACGCCCGTTTCTGTCAGTTTATCGATCAATTCCGCCGGGTAGGGGAAGGCCTTTGAAACAGCCACCAGGACTTCATCAATCCATGTCTGGCATACATACGCCGGTACCGTCTCTTCGTTCGCAACCACCGGTACTCCGCAAACGCTTTTTCCTGTCCAGTCAGCATCCACTACAACAACTCCCGCAAGTGTGTATCTTGCGTAATTATTGTCCTGCATATTTTTTACTACCTGCTGCGCAATATCCGCAGAGGTAACAATCAGAAGCTCCCGCTCCCCGCCGTCTTTCATTACCTTCTTGAGGTGCTTCTTCCAAAGTTCTCTGACAATGTATGTAATTCCAACGTAAAGAACGAACGTAAGAATTAATGTTAATCTTGAGTAATCCTGCCCCTGCTGCAGCAAAAACAAATACAAAACCGCCAGAGCCCCCACCATAACGGCATGGTTCAGCGTTACCACGAAGTTCGCATAATATCCTCTCTTCAGCACGCTCTTCATGGTGCCATAAGCAAAAATGACAATCAAATCTGCCAGTTCCAAAAACAATGCCATGTTGCGGTAGAGCAAAGTCTCATAAGGGCCGGTTTGGTGTCCCCGAATGGCATAAGCCAGAACGTAGGCCAACTGCAGGCATATCATGTCCAGGGCTATGAAGTCCGCATGCTTCAGCCATTCCTCTGAATCTTTTCGATACATAAGTATTCTCTCTTCCCTCAGTTTTGTGTTTATATCCCGTTTGCGAACCATTCCCGGTCCGCGTATTCCAGGAGCCGACTCTGTTCCGCGATTTTCATCCGCAGATTAGGCTCACTTTATAGAATAATAATGATATCCCGGATTTTAGCAGCAAAGTATCCCCTCCTTCAGAATGCCATGAAACCGGATGCGGCCTTCCGGATTTTCCCCAAAAACGTCAACAAGCCTGCGGTGACGGGACGCCATCGCAAGCTTGAATCATCCTGTTTCCATTTCGCCGGATGTGCTTCGGTTTTATGCGATTCTCGGCAAAGGAAAGGAGAACAGGCAACTCAAACCATCCGGACATCCGCGTTTCGGTCAGGAAGAGAACCCTTCCGTGGCCGTTCCGTTATTTCATCATTAAACGCGTTCATCCTTTTACATCTCTATACGCAACATTATATTTCAACTTTTGCCAAATGTCAATTCTTTTTCCGCTCCCGTGAAAGATTTCCCCGGTTTTACCTGAACGGCGGGTTCTTAGCGGATTGTCTTATGAAATATCACGAAAAATAAGACTCGGATTTTGACGAATTGACGAAAAATCATCCTTTTTTCTCATCCCTTATGTACCTTCCATTTCGGTGCCGCAATGTCGGCATACACAGGTCGCTGCCGACGGAAGATGTTATTCTTTCTCGCTTTTTCCATTCCTCCCCTGTTTTTCCGAAAAAAGCCGGGAATTTGTGGCGGAAAACGACACAAGCTATGCCTGCGGAAAGAAAAAGCCGATTTTCCGCAGAAAACCGGTGTCCTTTCCAAAAACCAAAATAAGGAGAGAGTTCAAATGAGCAGCAACAATAACAAGCTTAACGTCCCCCAGGCCAAGCAGGCCATGGAGCAGTTCAAGATGCAGGCCGCTTCCGAAGTCGGCGTGAATCTGCAGAACGGCTACAATGGCAACCTGACCTCCCGGGAGGCCGGCTCCGTAGGCGGCCAGATGGTCAAGAAGAT
>DJPG01000067.1:3399-3538 GCA_002439735.1 Firmicutes bacterium UBA6418
AAGAAGATGATCGAGGCCTACGAAAGCGGCATGCAGTAACAAAGGAGCGGACAGCCACGGCTGTCCGCTTTTTCTATGGGTTCTCGCCTCAGCCCCGATCCGTATCCAGCCGGTTATGGGAGAACATCCGCACATTCTG
>DJPG01000110.1 GCA_002439735.1 Firmicutes bacterium UBA6418
TAGACGGCGCGCGACCGAGATGCCATGCTCTTTGACATAGTCCGCGTTGATTTCTTCTACCGTATTCTGATACTTACCGATCACGATGGTATTATAGTTCTGCCACAGGATCAGCCAGTCTGTGCTGCGATCCAGCTTTTCAAACACGTATTCTTCCAGTGCCAGATTGTAGTAGGGATCGATCCACGGGGATTCTATAAATTTCATATTGCCTTCCTTAATATATGCACCGGATAAGTGCCGGCTTTTTCATTCATTAATACAGGTTTTCGAAGATCTGTCTGAGTTCTTCGTAGTACAGCGGAACGTAGCTCTTGCTCAGAAGTCTCTGCTGATTGTCGATGGTGGACTTTGTGAAGGTCTCGATCTGATCTTCTGTCATGCCGTATTCTCTCAGTGGCTTCTTGTTGAGCAACTTGTTGAGTACCTTATCAAGTTCGTCATAAACAACTGCCTCGTCGCAGCCCAAAATATCGGCATAAACCTTGTTCAGGGAGGCGATCTTGCCATCCGGATCCCGCTTCATGTAGATCTTGAATACTTCTGTGAAAAACTGATAGTTAGATTCGCCATGTGGTACATGGAATGCGCCGCCGATGGAGTAGGACAGTGCGTGTACTGCGCCGCAACCTGCGTTGCCGAACGCGATACCGGCATAGTTGGAAGCCAGACAGAAATCCTTTAGAAGGTCTTTTCTTGCTGCCGCTGTATTACCGCCTTTTGCGATCATCTGCATGTAGCCGTTCATAATCATTTCGATCGCCTTCAGAGAGAAGAGTTCAGTCTGTGGAGAAGCGAACGGAGACAGATAGCTTTCGGTCGCATGGATCAGTGCATCGATGGAACTGGTCGCAAACACATAATCAGGCAGTCCCTGCAGGGATTCCGGAATCAACACTGCTTTGTCAGCATAGGTTTCATCTACCGCAAGACCCATCTTGACATGTAAGGATTTTAATTCCGCTACTGCAACGTTAGTTACTTCGGAGCCGGTACCACAGGTCGTCGGGATCACGATCAGCTCTTTGACTTTCTTTGCCGGTACTTCTTTGGTGAATACCTTGACAGACTGCTCCGGCAGATCCAGCGAAAGGATCTTACAGATATCTACGATCGTACCGCCGCCAAACGCAACGATCCGGTCGTATTCATAACCTTTCATGTCTTTAGCGATGGCATCGATCATTTCGTCGGAAGGTTCCCCCTTTCCGTACTTTTCCTGAAAAATGACAGGAATATCAATGCCTAACGGTTTTACATACGGTGTGTACATCCATTCGTTTGTTACGAGGATATCACCTTTGCCCAGCTTGAATTCTTCGTTGAAATCTTCGAATGTATCAAAGTATAAAATTTCAGGTACTACTTTTAATGCCAGCATGGTTTTCATCTCCTTTTGCTATTCTTGTTTCTGATGCTACTTAAAATTTTTCACGAAACATCTTTTCGTAATCGTCTCTCAGCTCTTCTCTGAAATCCGGATGTGCAATGCTGATCAAGGCTTTGGCACGCTCTTTGACTGTCAGACCTTTGAGGCGTACGATACCGTACTCGGTCGCTATGTAGTCCACATCGTGTCTCGGTGTCGCAACGACAGTGCCTTCAGACAGCAGCGGATTGATCTTGGAGATCTTCGTACCGTCTTTCTTGACAGTCATCGAAGGCATCGCGATGATCGCTTTGCCGTTCTTACTCCATGCCGCGCCGCGGATGAAGTCTACCTGTCCGCCCACGCCGGAGAACTGCGTATAGCCGATCGTATCTGCTGCGACCTGTCCGTAGAAGTCTACGGCAAGACCGCCGTTGATGCTGACCACATTATCATTCTGACAAATGATCCGCGGGTCATTGACATAGTCTACCGGCATCAGCATGCATTTATCATTCTTATCGCAGAAATCATACAGCTTCTGTGAACCCATGACGAAGTTGAATACGAATTTGCCCTTGTCGATCTGTTTCAGGCTGTTATCGACCGCTCCTTCTTCATACAGTTTGACGACGCCGTCCCCGAGCATCTCGGAATGGATACCGAGGTGCTTTTTATGTACCAGCTCATGGCAGACCGCATCCGGAATAGAGCCGATACCAAGCTGCAGGCACGCGCCATCGTCGATGACACTTGCACAGTTCTTGCCGATCAGGCTTTCGACTTCGCCGATCTTCGCATCCGGCAGCGCCGGAAGCGGCTGATTGCATTCTACAAACGCATCAATCTCTGTTACATCGAAGATTGCGCCCCCATAAGTGAACGGTACCCGGTCATTAACCTGTGCAATGACGGTCTTGGCGGATTTGACTGCCTGGACGGTGTAGTCACCGGCTACGCCGGTGGAGACCTTGCCATTTTCATCCGGCGGTGTCACCATGATCAGCACAGTATCTACTTTTATGGTGCCATCTCGCATCAGGCTCGGCGTTTCATGGAAATACATTGGTGTGTAGTCTCCACGTCCATCGGTGATGCATTTTCTGACTGGTCCGCTGACGAACCACAAATTCATGTGGAAGTTGTCCGCATACTCCGGATGGGAGTATGCGCCGCTTCCCAAGGTGAACATGTGTGAAATTTCTACATTCTTATAGTTTGCTGCATTCCTGACCATCGCTTCGACCAGAGCCGGCGGCTCGCCCACATCATGGGCAAGCACCAGCTTATCGTTATCTTTGATCAGTTTGACTGCTTCGTCTGCACTCATCAGACGTTCCTGGTAATATGTTTTCCAGTCCATAGACCTTCTCCTATCTTTGCCTTATTTGATTCCTGCGATGGCTTTTGCGAGCGCCTTCTTTCCTTCGATATTGCCCTGTCTTTGGATCATGATTCTCTGTGCCTGCGGGGAACCTGCACCGTGCATGGATTCCGTCCGGTAGCCGACTGCAGACGATCCCAGACAGATGTTTTCGAGGAATCTTAACACCCGCATTCTCTCTTCAGTCGTGCATTTTTCGGTGTTTGCTGCAAAGAACTTGTTGCATACATCGCCGATCGTTTCGCCGTTTCTGCCTACGATCATGTCAGACTTGAAGTCTTTTTCACTCGGCATCGTTACCATCAGGCCGCCTGCGATATCTTCT
>DJPG01000019.1 GCA_002439735.1 Firmicutes bacterium UBA6418
TCCGTGATCCATACGTCCTCCGGCATATTCATCGGCACTCTCCGATGGTTAAATGCCAGTTTCGGAACTTCTTCATAATTAAACATTTCCCGGTATAAATTCGGTTCTTCCACATCCTGCAGATTATACTTGTAGATACCCTGTTCCAACAAATTGGTTTTTTTTGAAATCTCAAGCATATGACATTACCTCCCTTTCGTTTTTGAACAAAATGCCGTTCGAGACAGTAGCTCCTGCATCTTTTCTTCCTCCGTTTTCGTCATTTGCTTTCCTGCGTTAAATCATTCGTCCTTTGGTCGTATACAAGTATACCTCTATCCTTTTGATCTGTCAATACTTTTTCAAAAATTGTACAAAAAATGTTTTTTTGTGTGCTGGGTTAAATAATACTTACAGCAAAATCCCCTGAACTGTCATGCTTCGATTTTTTACAGGACAAAAGTGCGCATAACAAAATCAAAGATTTCTATGCACACATGTCGCTCACTCATGAGCGACGCTTCGCAAAGTGCTTTTGTCGTTATTCCGGAAACATCGCACAGCGATATTTCCTACATAATAAAAAAGATACAGGAGTCTGTCCGGTAAACAGTCACTCCTGCATCTTGAATTTTTATTTCCTATCATATTCCATAATAAAGTTTGTCACAAGTTCCACCGTCTTGCTCAGATCATCCATATTCACAGTTCCTACTGCAGTATGCATGTAACGCTGCGGGATACTGATACCGCCGGCAAGTACACTGCCTCCGGCCATTGCCGCGGACCATGCATCCGTGCCACCACCGGTAATAACCTCTCGCTGAAACGGAATATCGTGCCGCTTCGCTGTATTGATAATCTTGTTTGTCAGTTTGCGTGGAACATTATTGCCCGTTGCGCCCAAGATCGGATCCCAATCATAATATTTCACAGCAGGACCTTTGCCCATCATGCAAGAGCATTTACATTCCTCCACACCCGGAGTACCGCCCGTCAGCGTTACATCGATAGCCATAAACAGTTCCGGATTCAAGCGGTTGACAAGAGGACCGCCGGCACGCATGCCAACCTCCTCCTGCACCGAACCTACCATCACGATCGTCTCCTCCAGTTCAACATTCTTCAGATTCTTTAAGGTCTCCACAAGAACCGCACAACCTGCTCTATCATCGATTGCCTTACCCGTATAATATTTCCCGCCGTTCAACACATAGCCAGTTCTTGCAAATCCCATGTAACAGCCGACTTCCACGCCGAGTGCTCTGGTTTCCGCTGCGTTTTCAGTGCCGAAATCCACAAACAAATCCTCAATTTTGATGACTTGATTATGTTCTTCTTCACTCATAATATGCGCCGGCTTCGATCCGGTTACGCCGTAAACTGCTTTTCCGTCATCTGTCATAACAACCATATCCTGGTTTACTGCAGTTCTGTCATCGTGGTAGCCGACCGGAAAAAATCTTGCGAGGCCATTGTCTTCGATATAGTTGATGATGAAACCAATTTCGTCCATATGCGCGGAAAAGACAAGCTTACGATCTCGATTTTTTCCGTATTTGATAAAAATCTGATTTCCCATCGGATCTTCAATGTGTTCATCATAAAGACCTTCCATTTCTTTGCGCAGAACGGCAGCGACTGCGCTTTCGTCACCGGATACGCCGTAAGTGTTGTCCAGATTTTTCAAAGTCTGTAATAATGATTCATATTCCATTTTATTCCTCTTTTCTCAAAGCATGACAAGCAGTGTTTCGCCCTTTGACATGCCCGAATATACTTCTATCAATTTTCTGTAAGGGTATTGTTATCGTCCCTACATGACAAATCCGCAGATCAGATAAAGCACCACGGAAATGCCTGCCGAAATGCACGCGTACGGCAGTGTCGCGAACATCAGATCCATAGACTTGATTTCACAGCCCTGCGAGCACATGATCACACCGTCGCCATACAAGCAGGTATTGCTTCCGAAGGCTGCGCCGGAAAATACCGCTGCGGATGCCAGGATTGGATCCACCCCCATTGCCTGTGCTAACGGAATGACGATCGGCAAAATGATAGCCGCCAAATCCCAGAAGCAACCTGTTGCGTAAGCATAAACGCCGCACACCAGAAATACCGCAGCAGGTAGAAACGCGCCTTTCATGATCGGCTGTGTAACACTGATAACATAATCCGCAAGCCCAAGATCAAGATTGATGGATTGCACCGCGAAAGCAAGCACGGTCAGAATCATGACAAAGCTCATGCTGACAATCCCATCGTAGCAGGCATTCAGAAGTTCCTTAAAAGTCATTTTCTTTTCTAATAAGTATAAGATAAACGCCGCCAGCACACCGGCCGCGGATCCGTAAAGCACTTCTGTTCCCATGGCCAACGTTACGGCGATCATCACGATCAAAGGAATCAAGAAATTCCATGGACGTGCCTTATGGCCTTCCGGAACTTCAAATTTATTGGCATTTACAACCTCCTCCGGTGTCCCTTCCGGAAAAACATTTCCGGTTAACGCAACTCTTTCGTAATCTTTTTTGATCAGACCCAGCTTCGGAATGATACCCAGAATCTGCAAAATACAAACGACCAGAGAAACATATGCGTAGAATGTCAGCGGAAGTGCTTTTAAATAAGCCCCCATACCGGTTCCATCCACGACAATGCCTTCGTTTTCCATCAGCATCGCGAAATATGCCGCCCATGATGACAACGGAATCAGGATGCAAACCGGCGCCGCAACCGCATTTACCACATACGCAAGCTGCGTTCTCGGGATTCCTTGTCTGTCTGTAATTCCCTTCATGGTCGTTCCGACTGCCAGATTATTCAGATAGTCATCCAGGAAAATAATCACACCCAAAATAAAGGTTCCGAATAAGGACTGCTTCTTTGTTTTGATGAACTTTCCTGCCCAAATGCCAAAGTCCGTAACTGCATTCGATCTTTCAAACAGTACGATCAGCATACCAAACATGGCGACGACCAACGCAATCCACTGAAAGCTTTCATTTGTCATAGACTTATACAAATAGCCAAACCAACTGTCCACAAATCCTCCATTCGCACCTGCCAGAATAATCGCTCCGACAGTAAGCCCGCAAGTCATGGCAAACAAGGTTCGTTTCGTCGCTACCGCAATGATCAGGATGGTCAGTACCGGAAGCAGACTGATAAAACCATACTCCATTTTTTTATACCTCCCAAAACGTAAATTCGTGTAGACACTACTTTACCATAGATTCTCCGGAATGTAAAGGCGAAAAATTGTTTTTTTAAACAAACAAATTGTAGTTTTTTTGTCATTTTTCATTTTTTTAGAAGATGAAAGAATACATAACGAAATCCAATATTTCGATTAAAAAAATTTTTTAATATTTCAAAAAAAGACTACGAAAACAACGAAAAGTGTGCTATACTATTCAAGCAGACTTTTGTGGACCATTAGCTCAACGGATAGAGTAGCGCTCTCCGAAGGCGTTGATCGGGGTTCGATTCCCCGATGGTTCACCAAGATGAGACCGCAGAATTTCAATGATTCTGCGGTCTTTTTCTGCTCCTTCCTGCAATATGAGCCCTTGGGATCGTGCCAACTGCATATACGCAAGGCACCTTAATAGCTTGCCGTATAGTATAGCCTGCAGTGTCCCGATCATAAAAGATCTACCAAATGTCCGGTACCGTGATCTCGCAGAACGTGAGGTTACCAAACACATCCGCAGTCTTGACGCGGATGCGCTTGCCTAAGATCTGTGCCGCGTCGGCTTCCCAGTTCATCTGCAGAGCAAGCTTACCCTTTTGCCTGTATTCTACCCGCTGCGCGCAAAAAACATCATCCTTCTCCTGTGCGTCGTTTTCAAACTCACAGCCTTTTCGCGTGTCCACTGCCTGCACGCCACCTTCATGCGCATCATTTCCATGCGCGTCGATGCACCAGTAATCCAGTAGCGCAAAGGCATCCTGCTTCAGCGCCTGCCGGGTTGCCTGTCGGGATTTGTTGGGCAAGGTCTCCGGCATCTGCTTTAGTCTGTAGTCTTTGAGACAAACCGTTACAAAAACCCGATCAGTATGCAACACCGGTTCAACCCGCACTTCCGCCTTAATCTTGGCATTTTCCTGCGCAAACAGCCCACTTGTCCAATGCTTTGCATCTGCCACGACTTCTGCCGCAAATCCTTCCTTTTGAAAACGTTTTATCGCATGAACCAACGCCGGAAAACCGCTGTCACAGCAGATCCAGTTTCGACCGCATTTTGCCGCTGCCGCGCCCAGTGTTCCGGAACCGCTGAAAAAGTCGCAGACCAGATCGCCCGGTCTGCTTCCTGCTTGTAAGATCCGCAGCAACAAGGCTTCTGGTTTCTGCGTCGCGTATCCCGTGCGCTCGGCAGAAGTCCGGCCGACCATATCAATTGTCCAGACATCTTTCATGTTGACCATCGTGTACCAACCATGTTCATCGCAAAATTCCTCAACCCCTTTGAAACGATAAGGCTTCAGACCGCGGTTATAGGATTTTTCTTTTGGCAGCTGCAGATAATAGCGCGGTGTCTTTGCATAAACGAGGATCGTGTCATGCTTGCGCGCAAAATGCCGCTTGCTGCTGCCACCCGATTTATACTGCCAGATGATCTCATTGATAAAGTTGCGGTCACCGAAGATCTCATCCAGAAGAATCTTGACATAATGCACACTATGCCAATCCAAATGCACCCAGATGGTGCCGTCATCAGCAAGCAGATCTCTCATATACAGCAACCGTACGCATAGCATCTGCAGATAACGTTCCATGCTGCTTTCCCAGACATCCTCGTAAGCCCGGTGCCGGATCCGTTTCGTGTTTTCCGCTGCCGCAGACTCCGATGCACCGACCTTTGCCGCCTGCACGACTGGGATCTCCGCAACCGCATCATAATTTGCCTTGCTGAAAAACGGCGGATCGATGTAGATCTGCTGTACCTTACCCTGCAAATGGCGCTCGGTAAGCAGGTATTGCATAAATTCCACGTTATCGGCACAAACCAGTACCCCACTGTCGCCTGCATCTTGGCGTCCGCCCCCCTGCAAGCGCTCGATCGTCCGGAACATCCCGGCTTTTCCCTGTTCATACTCCACGCGGCTCTGCTCGATGATCTCAGCCAAATGACAGATCAGACTCATGCTCCAAATTCCTTTCATAAACAGTCGGCTTCGCCGATTCGATTTTTAGCGGTAGACTTTCTTGTTATCCCGAAAATAGCGGAACGATATTTCCTACATAAGAAAAAATGCACCATGTAATACAGGTGCATTGGATATAGTCACAAAAGCCAAATATTACATAGTGCAATTATAGCACAATTCGCTGTCCTGATGTGCATTTATCTTCGCAATTTCCGGAATTCTTTTGATCTTCTGTGTCGTTGTCTTGATCATCGGCTCATTGCTGAGAATGAAATGATTGACATGCTTGTATTTCGGCATTGCAGCGTTGATCTCGCCGAGATCCGCGCGCACTCGATCTGCCAGATGATCGACCGTCCATTTATTTTCTTTCAGATATTCCTCCTGATAGACGATCTTCGTCCATAGCACCAGATCATTATGCTTTTCTCTGGAAAATACTAGGCACTCGGCCACATACGGCAGTCTGGAGATTTTCTCTTCGATCTCTTCCGGAAATATATTTTTGCCATTTTTCATCACAATGACGTTCTTTTTGCGTCCAGTAATGTACAGATTTCCAAGCTTGTCAAAGCGTCCAAGATCGCCGGTGTAGAACCAGCCGTCTTTCAGCACTTCGGCCGTTTCTTCCGGCTGATCTAGGTAGCCCATCATGATGTTTGGACCGCGCGCCACGATCTCGCCGATCCCATCCTCATTCTCGCCAAAGAGTTGAATGTTTACACTCGGCATCGGTTTTCCGACGGAACCGGGAGCAATATCTTCCGGACGTTCCGCTGCCAAAACCGGTGAGGTTTCGGTCAGTCCGTAGCCTTGAATCGTCACGATTCCAAATCCGTTCATACCCGCAGATGTTTCCGGTGTCAGCGGGGCGGCGCCACAGATGATCAGACGAAGATGCCCGCCCAAACCGTCAATGACCGGCTTGAACAGCTTGCGGCGTATAGAAATCCCAAACAGTTCGGTAAATTTCGCAAGTCCGAGTCCGATGCGGATTTTGTTTTCTTTCCCCTCTTTCTGGATCTGACGCTCGATCTTTTTATACATATTTTCTACGATCAGTGGTACGCCGACAAAGATCGTAACCCCATACTCACCCAGGTTTTTGGTCACATAGCGCAGACCGTCGCAAAAAACACTGCAGGCGCAGGACGCCATGAAGACCAGCGCACCGACCAGTCCAAAGCTGTGGTGAAACGGCAGGAATGCCATATTGACATCCCATGGGTAAAACCGCTCAAATTCCTGCATATCCCGGATATTGCTCATGATATTATCGTGGCTCAGCATGACGGCCTTGGAGTTCGCTGTCGTGCCGGAAGTAAACAAAATCACCGCCAACTGTTTTTCCGAAACCTCGGCTTCCAAGAATCTGCGCTCACCGGAACGTACGCGTTTCTCCCCGTCCAGCTTCATCTGAGTCAAAACCTCTCCCTCTCCCGTCATTGGCAAAAGCCATGGCACGAAGTCTGTGCAACGTGCCGCAGCCTCTTGTGCGATCGCGGTATGTTTTGCGTCGTGAAACAGAATGGTAATCCGACTGCGCTGCATGCAGGATGCCAGTTCCTCTGCTGTAAAGCCCTTGTCAAACGGTACGGCAACACCACCTCCGTTGACGGTTGCCAGAAAGACCTGCATCCACGCGTAGCTGTTTTCGCCGATGATGCCGACACGAAATTCTTTTCCCTGCATGGAGTCCGAGCAGAGCAGTTCCGTTCCCAGATTTTGAATGTCTTTATGCATCTGGAAAAAAGAAATATGCCGGATCATTCCGTCTTCTTTTACTCGAAAAGCATCATTTCCCGGAGCCTCCTCGATGCAGCAGCTGACCATATCTTTCAAGGTTCTGGCCGGGTTCTGATAAATATACTTCTTGTTTTTCTTTGTATTCATAAGCATAGGATTCATTCCCCCAATATCATTTTATATTCCTAAAATAACCTAGTATTGAATACTAGGTTATTTTTTATTATATAAGAGATATGAAATCAAGTCAACTCTTTGGGCTTTTTTTAACGCTTTCATCACCAAATCTACATTTTCTTTCTTGTGATAGTGTATCAGCGCGCGCTGCATACGCTTTTCTTCCATGCTTTTGGCGACGTAGACCGGACGCATCGTGAACGGATCCAGTTCCGTATAATACATACAGGTCGCCAGCGTGCCCGGCGTCGGATAGAAATCCTGTACCTGATCGGGTATAAAGCCGTATTCTTTGAGAAAGCAGGCCAGTTCTACCGCGTCCTCCAGGGTGCTGCCCGGATGAGATGAAATCAAATACGGGATCAGGTACTGCTTCAACCCGAAACGTTTGTTCATCTGTCTGTACTTTTTATCAAACGCAAGGAAAACCTCCTTGCCCGGCTTGCGCATATGATAGAGTACCTGCGGCGAAATGTGTTCTGGCGCAACCTTGAGCGTACCGCTGATGTGGTAGCGGCATAATTCTTCAATAAATTTGTCCGCCTTCGGATCTGCCATCAGATAATCATAACGAATACCGGAGCGGATAAAGACTTTTTTCACACCGGAAAGGCTGCGAACTGCCCGCAGGACATCCAGATAGTCACTGTGATCGACCTTCATGTTCGGACAAACGCCCGGATACAAACAATCCTTATCTGCGCAGACGCCGACTTTCAGCTGCTTCCTGCAAGCCGGGAAGCGGAAATTGGCCGTCGGTCCGCCAATGTCATGGATATAGCCCTTGAAGTCTTTTTTGTGCGTCAAAGCCTCAGCTTCCCGCACGATTGATTCCTTGCTGCGGCTCCGCACCTGCCTGCCCTGATGATAGGTGATCGCGCAGAAGCTGCATCCACCGAAGCATCCCCGCGCGCTGACCAGACTGAACTTGATCTCACGGAACGCCGGAATACCGCCTGCCGCTTCATAGACCGGATGTGACTCGTTTTCAAATGGAAGCGCATATAAGTCATCCAGTTCTTCCCGTTCTAGCGGCGGCTGCGGCGGATTCTGCACCACATAAACGGTATCGCTGTACTTCTCGGTCAGCGTCTTCGCGGAAATGGCGTCATGGTTGCAGTACTGCACGGCAAAGCTCTCTGCGTACGCCCGCTTATCCGCCGCGATCCGCGCGAAATCCGGCAATGCGATTGCTTCCTCCAGTCCTGGCAGACTCAGATCCCTCGCGCGATAGCAAGTGCCCCGCACCCAGGTGATGTCTCGGGCAGCAATACCGGAATCCAGTGCTTCCGCGATTTCTAAAATCGCGCGCTCTCCCATACCGTAAATCAGAAGGTCAGCCTTGGAATCCAGTAAGATTGATCTGCGCACCTTGTCGCTCCAGTAGTCATAGTGGCCTAAGCGCCTGAGGCTGGCTTCCAGACCGCCGATGATGACCGGCACGTCCTTATAGGCCTCTTTCGCGCGATTGGCATAAACGATGACCGCCCTGTCCGGGCGTTTTCCAGGTTTTCCGCCCGGCGCGTATTCGTCCACCTTTCGCTTATGCCGAAAGACGGAATAATGGTTGACCATCGAGTCCACCACGCCGCTGTTGATGAGGAATCCCAGGCGCGGTTTGCCGAATATGCGAAAATCCTCAGCCGTTTTGTAATTCGGCTGAGGCAAAATCGCTACCTTATATCCATATCGTTCCAGCAAGCGACTGATGATCGCAGTGCCGAAGGAGTGGTGATCCACATAAGCGTCCCCTGTGACAAACACAAAGTCCGGCTGTTGCCACCCTCGTTCCTCCATCTCTTTTCGATTGATCGGTAAAAAACTCATACAGTTATCTCTGTCCTTTGTCGTACGGAATTCCCTCTGCCTTCGGTGCCTTGGACTTCTTGGAAGTAAGAGCCAGCACCACCAGGGAAATGATATACGGCATCATATTGTACACGCCACTCGGCAGATTCAGCGCAACCATAAAGTCGAAGCCGGTGTAAACATTCGACAGCGCGCGGAATAAGCCGAACAGCAGTGCTGCAAGCGCAATTTTCTGCGGTTTCCACTGCCCGAAAATCATAACTGCCAGTGCGAGGAATCCGAAACCGGCCACGCCGTATTCAAATTTCCATTCGCTGACACCTGCCGTAATGTAAACGATACCGCCCAGACCGCCCAGCGCACCGGATATCAGTACGCCTGCCCAGCGCATCTTATAAACATTGATGCCGACCGAGTCTGCCGCCTGCGGATGCTCGCCACATGCCATCAAGCGCAGGCCAAACTTGGTCTTATAGAGCGTCACATAGGAAAAAATCAATGCGATCACGGTCACCAACATGAACCAGTTCAACTCCATGCCGCCAACATGAAAAAGAAATGCCTTTTTGGGCTGAATATATTTTACAACCGAAGATACATTGTCCGGATTTGCCGCAGTGTTGATCGCCTTGACGACAACGGTCGCTGCTGCGGTACCCAGAATATTGAGCGCGGTACCGACGATCGTCTGATCGCCGTTAAAGTTGATGCAGGCTACAGCCAGAAGCGCCGCATAGACCACACCGAACAGGATGGATATGATAATGACACTCAGCACAATCACAAGCGCCGAGGCATTCGGGAGGTTCTCCGCGATAACGCTCATCGTCAATGCCCCTCCAAGGGCTCCAATGACCATAATGCCTTCCAATCCCAGATTAATGACGCCGGAGTGTTCAGAGAAACAGCCACCCAAAGCTACCAGAATGAGTACAGACGCATATAAGAGCGTATATTCGATCAGTAATGTCATGATGCCTGCCCTCCTTTCTCTTCGTTCGCTGCGTCAGTCGGCTGTGCTACCGCCCTGACCGCTGCCTCTTTTTCTTCCCGCTTGGCAATGCTCTTATTCATCACATGTCGGAAGAACAGTACAAATCCGCACAGGTAAATGATAATTGCCGAAATCAGATCGGAGATCTGTGCGCTGTACATCGTTTTGTCGAGATAAGCGCCTCCCATCGTGATATGTTGAATGAAAAAGGATGCAAAGATGCTACCGATTGGATTCAGACCGCCGAGAAAGGCTGCCGAGATTCCGTTAAAGCCCATCGACGGCACCGACGAAGTACTGCAGTTCCACTGCTCATAACCGGTCAGGTAGAACATCGCCGCACCGATACCGGCCAGCGCGCCGCCGATCGCAAGCGTGAGTACAATATTCTTTTTCTCAGCCATACCACAGTATTTTGCGGCATTTTTATTGTTTCCGGTTGCCTTCAGCTCATAGCCAAGTTTTGTTTTTTCGAGCAGTACCCAGATGCCAATCGCAATCAGGATTGAAATCGGAATAGCGATGGTTGCGTACTGATTGTTGCTGAATAATTTATCCAGCCCCACGTTCGGGAGCAATGCGCTTTTGTTAACGCCTGCGATGCCAAGCGTATACGGGCTGGTGCTTTCCTTGACTTCGGTCAGCAGAATGTTGACGCCGTACAGAGAGATCCAGTTGAGCATGATGCCGCTGATAACCTCGTTGACATTGCAGTATGCTTTGAGCAGGCCGCTGATGACCGCCAGCAGCGCGCCGGAGATTCCACCGAGCAGCATACATACCCACCAAGGCATGCCCCAGGCCAACGCCGCATAAATCGCAAGCCCCGCGCCGATACCATACTGTCCTGCCGCGCCAATATTGAATAAGCCGACTTTATAGCAAAACAGAATCGAAAGTGCACACATCAGAAGCGGTGCTGTCTTGGCTAAAGTGCTGCCAAAGTATTTGAATGCGATTTTGGCATTCTGATAGTTAAAAAAATTCTTGATCAAGTCCATGATGCCCTCAAACGCACCGCTCGGATTGATACACAAGAGAACAATAAACCCGATGATCAAGCCGATGATGATACAGAGAATGGACGACAAGATTGACTGAAACGCATGGTTCTTTAGCAGTTTTCGCATCTTAAGATTCATGCTGTCCTCCTTTCCTTGCACCGGCCATATACAGTCCGAGTTCTTCCACCGTCGTGGTCTTCGGATCCAGCTCGCCGACGATCTCACCCTCGTACATGACAAGGATCCGATCCGGCACACTCATGACTTCCTCCAGTTCCAGCGATACGAGAAGAACCGCTTTGCCTGCGTCACGCTGCTGTACCAGCTGGTGGTGAATGTATTCGATCGCGCCGACATCCAATCCTCGGGTCGGCTGTACCGCAACCAGGAGCTGCGGATTTTTATCTATTTCACGGGCAATAATTGCCTTTTGCTGATTACCGCCCGACATGCTCCTGGCAATGGTCACCGGACCCTGTCCGGAGCGCACGTCATACTGCGCGATCAGTTTTTCAGCATATGCCCTGATATTTTTCCGATTCAAAAATCCTGCTTTGGAGACAAACTGCGGCTCAAAATAACGTTCCAGAACAATATTATCTTCCAATGTGTAATCCAGAACCAATCCATATTTGTGCCTGTCTTCCGGAATATGACTCATATTTTCATTTCGTTTACGAATGCTCAGGTTCGTAATGTCCCTGCCGCAAAGGTTGATTTTTCCATTCTCCACTGGCTCCAACCCTGTCAGTCCGTAAACAAATTCGGTTTGTCCGTTTCCATCGATGCCTGCAATGCAAACGATCTCTCCTGCACGTACCTTGAGCGAGACGTCTTTGACCGCATTGTTTTTATGTACCTTGCTGGCAACCGTCATATGTTCGATGTCCAGGATCACTTCACCCGGCTGCGCCGCTTTCTTTTCGACCGTAAAAGCAACATCTCGACCGACCATCATGCGGGAAAGCTCTTCCTTGGTGGTGTCCTTGATATCCACGGTGCCCATGTACTTGCCCTTGCGCAGGACGGTGCAGCGGTCTGCCACGGCCATGATCTCGTTGAGCTTGTGGGAGATGAAGAGGATGGATTTGCCCTCTTTCTTGAACCCGCGCATGATCTCCATCAGCTCGTCGATCTCCTGCGGGGTCAGCACAGCGGTGGGCTCATCAAAGATCAGGATCTCATTGTCGCGGTAGAGCATCTTCAGGATCTCCACGCGCTGCTGCATACCGACCGAGATATCGCTGATGAGCGCATCCGGGTCCACGCGCAGACCATATTTTTCGCTCAGGGCCATGACCTTTTTGCGGGCCTCGGCCTTCTGCAGGAAACCAAACTTGTTGGGCTCCACGCCCAGAATGATGTTGTCCAGAACGCTGAAGCATTCCACCAGCTTGAAGTGCTGGTGCACCATGCCGA
>DJPG01000115.1:0-1331 GCA_002439735.1 Firmicutes bacterium UBA6418
CTGATGGAGAAAGTCAGCGTTGCATCCCATGCGCAAAGCGGCGGCAGCACTCCGGATGCCGGAGGCGGCGAGGACAGCGGCAAGAATAAGACCCTATCGGAGTTTACCCACGATTTGACGGCTGACGCCAGAACTGGGAAATTGGATCCTGTCATTGGTCGCGACGAAGAGATCAAGCGTGTAATCCAGATCCTGTCCCGTCGTACCAAGAATAACCCCTGCCTCATCGGCGAACCCGGTGTCGGCAAGACGGCCATTGCCGAGGGATTGGCGCAGAAAATTGCTGCGGGTAAAGTGCCGGAAAAGCTGTTGGACAAGAAACTGCTTTCTTTGGATCTTACCGGCATGGTGGCCGGCGCCAAGTACCGGGGCGAATTTGAAGACCGCATCAAGAAGGTCATGCAGGAGGCTAAAAAGGACGGCAACATTATCCTCTTTATCGACGAGCTGCACACCATTGTCGGCGCAGGCTCCGCCGAAGGTGCCGTTGATGCCGCCAATATTCTGAAGCCGGCGCTCAGCCGTGGCGAAATTCAAGTCATCGGTGCCACGACTTTGAATGAGTACCGCAAGTACATTGAAAAGGATGCTGCGCTGGAGCGTCGTTTCCAGCCGGTCACCGTAGGCGAGCCCAGCCAGGAGGCCGCATTGGAGATTTTGAAAGGTCTGCGGGAAAAGTATGAGCAGCACCACGGTCTGCACATTACCGACGAAGCCCTGAAGGCTGCCGTGGAGCTTTCTTCCCGGTATATCAACGACCGTTTCCTGCCGGACAAGGCCATCGACCTGATGGACGAGGCTGCCAGCCGTGTACAGATGGAGGAGGAAGAGCCCTCCGAAGAGCTCACAAGCCTCGAGGAAAAGCTTAATACGCTTGCCGCAGATAAGGAAGCCGCCATTGCTGCACAGGACTTTGAGAAGGCCGCTCAACTGAGAGATGCCGAGAAGGACTATAAGAAGCAGCTGGAAGCCGAGCGCGATAAGCGCCGCAAGAGCAATCAGGAGCATCGGGATGTGACCGAAGAGGATATTGCTGCTGTTGTATCTGGTTGGACCGGCGTTCCTGTAACTCGCCTTACTGAGGACGAGAGCCAGCGCCTGCTGCATATGGAAGATACCCTCCACAAACGGGTCGTGGGTCAGGACGAAGCTGTAAAGGCTGTTGCCCGTGCCATCCGCCGCGGTCGTGTCGGTCTGAAAGATCCCAAGCGTCCCATCGGCAGCTTCCTGTTCCTGGGCCCCACCGGTGTTGGCAAAACGGAGCTGTGTAAGTCTCTGGCAGAAGCCATGTTCGGCGATGAAAACGCCATGATCCGAATCGATATGTCCGA
>DJPG01000115.1:1365-1924 GCA_002439735.1 Firmicutes bacterium UBA6418
TGGAACGCCATACGGTGTCCCGTCTGGTCGGTTCGCCTCCGGGATATGTAGGTCACGATGAAGGCGGCCAGTTGACGGAGAAGGTTCGCCGGAAGCCCTATTCCGTGGTGCTGTTCGATGAGATCGAAAAAGCGCACGAGGACGTCTGGAACATTATGCTCCAGATTCTGGATGACGGTCGTATCACTGATTCTCAAGGTCGCACCGTTGACTTCAAGAACACCGTCATTGTCATGACCAGCAACATCGGCGCCAAGGCGCTGACCAATGCCGGAACCAAGTTGGGGTTTGCAGCCAATGATAAAAAGGCCGAAGAAGATGCCGACAAGGCATACGAGCAGGCCAAGGAAACCGTTATGGAAGAGCTGCGCCGCACCTTCCGCCCCGAGTTCCTGAACCGTATTGATGATATCATCGTGTTCCGTGCTCTTAACGAGCAGGATATCGAAGAGGTTGCCCGTCGGATGCTCAAGACCGTGGCAGGCCGTATGGAGTCCATGGGCATTCATCTGGATGCGTCCGAAGATGC
This sequence comes from Firmicutes bacterium UBA6418, assembly GCA_002439735.1. Taxonomy (GTDB): domain Bacteria; phylum Bacillota; class Clostridia; order Peptostreptococcales; family Anaerovoracaceae; genus CAG-238. The sequence goes on from DJPG01000115.1 coordinate 1,895, forward strand.
TGTGAAGGAACTGGCCAGAGAAGGCTTTGA
>DJPG01000115.1:2121-5913 GCA_002439735.1 Firmicutes bacterium UBA6418
AGTCTATATATTTGCGATATCCCCGGATGGTCATTGACCACCGGGGATATTCGTTTATATGTGATAAGGAGCACTTTTCTGCCTACTGCGGTCATCAATCCTCTGTCATTGACCATCGATCGTAGATAGCAAGAGATAGCCTCAGCCATTTTCGATGAATGTATGGCTGAGGCTGTTTTTATTTCTGTTTCAACGCTATTGTTACATTTCCATTTTGGTCTATGACAAGAGTCATATTCCGGATGTGTTTCTCATAAAACTGCTTCCGTTCGGCCGGAGACATTTCAATCCTCGTATTCCGCAGAGCTGCATCAAGCATATCGTTGACGTTCAGGTGAACAGTGTTATCAATCCACCGGTACATCTCTTTAAAAAGAGCGTTAAGTTTAATGCCCTCGCTATTTCCGGAGTAGAAATCATCCAAATAACAATAGAAAATTCCGGTATCTGCAAGGGCGGCTTTCATATCCGGCCCGCATTTCTCGCGTTCAATCATAACAAGGAATCTGGCATCCGGCATGGAAGAAATCAGCCCCCAATAGTCGGAATCGCTTGAAACAATGACAAAGGAGTCAACCTGTTTCTGATAATGCTCCTGACAGGCTCTTGCTGTCAGTTTAATGTCCACCAATGACTTATTTTGCTTCAGCCTTTCAATCATAATGTGTTCAACGGGGATTTTGATAAAGGCCTCAAGGATTCTCCAAGCAGAAGCGGTATGCACATCGTCAAAAAGAATAATCCTTGAGATTTTCTGCATAACCTCATTATCGAGATTGCGCAGGGTTGCACATAGTTTGTACGGATCGGAGTTCTCACAGTCTACGACAACGACGGTCTTTTCGCTCTCATCCACAAAGTCATAGATATTGTTCTTTACAAATGCTCCCGCGTCAGAGACCTTGCTATACTCCGTGAATGCGTCATTGTGCCATTGGTACAACAATGTTGCAAACTTCTTGTCGTTGTAGAGAACGTTTCCTTCGTCCATTGGCACCCAGTTCATGTAGACCTGATATGGGTAATAGGATAGATTGGCGTAGTATATATCTGCAGCCACTTTTGTGCCAGCTTCGGTCAAGCCGTTCGGCATAACAAACAGCTCTTTAATATATTGCCAGTTAATCCAGATGGGAAAGAGGTTCTTGCAATTGTTGATCCGATCTGAAATCAAGCGGTTGATTTCGATAATATGATGACAAAGCTTTGTACTGGACTTTTTGATAAAAGTTATCCCATCCTCATTAAGCTGCTGCATACAGTCAGAAGGGATAACATCGGGCATGGAAAGAAGCCCGCGATACTCCATCCGCATGATGCCATTTATTTTTCGGTAATTGCGTTCAATGGCCGTTCGGATAACGCAGAGATTTCGAATAATTCTGGCGTTTTTTTCTTCTGAAAGGAACTCATAAACATCGAGCCGTGGAGCTTCATGTTTGTTTTCAAAGATACGCTTTGGTACACCAATGAGAAAAGCCACTTTTGAGACAAGCTCATATGTACTGTCCTTATAGGCAATCTGATCGCCAGCGTACTTGATACCATTTAACGCAGTTGAGCTGCCCATATAGCTTACTCCTTTCGGCGGAACGCGGGTTGTTGTCTCGACGCTGTCAGTTCACACCGGAACTTTCTTATAAGCATCGCATAAGTAAAGGCAGACAATCATGTCCGTCCGGCTTTTGTCTGCGACGAAGTTTGTGTCCAGCGGATCCAAGCCGCGCTCCCGGCACTCCACGGAGGCATAAAAAATTTCAGGTCGACTGCGATGTAGATAGATATGTTGTTTCATCTTCTATGCCTCCGATTTCTTCTCAGATAAGCTCTAATGACATTTCATTGGAGCTTTTAATACTGAATACAATACGCCATTCAATATCACCTTCCACCGGCTCAAAGTGTAGAGCGGAACAAGCTGCATGGAGTTTTTCTTTCGAGCTGCCTCCACATACGATTGCGGTTGGACCGTCCGCGCCGCCGATAATGCCGATACAAGCAATATCGTTTCGTGCCTCTGGTTCATAGCGGTCAGAGCATGGGGCAATTTCTAAAGGCTTGTCCCCCTCAGCACAATCACAGATCGAAATATCATTGTCCGGTTCAGGAGAAAGCGTATAGCTCATGGCGGTAAAATGCGTGGGATAAAACCAACGGTCGGAGCCAACGCGCTTTTGGGAAATTGTCTGCTGCTCCAATTCCTGTACAGTCAATGTGTATTTTATCCCGCTGACCGGATGGAGAAAAGAAAACGAATCGCCGGGAGCGTGTATCTTGAAATGCGGTCCTGGGACACGGCGTGACCGCTGCTCCATCATAAGAGAGAGGGCTTTTATTTCAGGACGGCGTTTGCTTGCCCACGGAAAAGCTGCCCGAAAAATCATCCATCCATAGGATGTATTCAAATCATAGTGTTCCAATGCCCACTTTGCTTCCAATTCATTGATCATCCCATCCGGCAAACACGGATTAAAGACCACCGAGCAGCCGTGGGAGGTTCGCATTGTTTTCCCGTTCAGTTCCAAACGAGGAATAAAGTCAAGGCAAAGCGGATTGTCTAAATCTATTTGCATTTGCTGCTCCTGCGTGAAGTATTCGCAGGAGTCGTTTTCGGGGTGTAAATCCCATTTCGTCATGAACTTGCGGATGTCATCCTCCGGGGTGCGCATACAAAAGTCCATGACGAGTCCCTTGCTGCATGAATACGCCGCAGGAATAACCCAATGATGCCCAGCCCAGTCAAATTGCTTATTCAACTGGATTTCCGTTCCGGCACGGTCTTTTCCCGAATGTCCCCAGAAGTTTCCCTCAAAGTAGACCTTCCACTCAGGCATGGTCGGTTCTGCTTCCGGGTTCATATCAACATCATAATAGTCCTCGGTGTACCTGATCTTGCTATAATCAAAAGATGCTCGCAGCTTTTTGAGGTATGCCCACGGCTGTTCCATAGGCGCCAAGTTCATTTTCTCTGCAATCTCCGAAAGTATCTTTTGCTGATCCTGCGTCGGAGGGTTGTCCTGCAAAAAGGCTTCAAATTGGGCTTTATCCCACATCCACGCCTGTTCCAACGCTGCCGAATCACTGCAAGCAAGGAGCAGCCTCAGAAAGTCTTCAAAATCGTTTGCCAGCGGATGAACGAAATCCGGAGCCGAGTTCATAGGGCTGACGGAAAATACCATACTGCCGAAGCCTCGAACAAAGCAGAAGTGAATGCCGTCCGCGCCCGCCCAGCCAAAAATAGATGCACCTTTTGGCGTGCAAAAGTAAGGGCTGTTATCTTCACGGCACTCCACTCCTACGGGAGAGAGGTCAATACCACTTCGCAAAAATTTCTGAAATACTTTATCCATAGGCCTTATGCTCCTATTAAACTCTGGTCAAAGGCAAACAGAGCTTCGTTAATCTCAAAGACGTTATAGTTCCCATACTCCACGAAACACTTCACGATAATATCAAACTTACCTTCCTTCGCAGATTTCGATTTTTGTTTTATTGGCTCCCCGATGAATAGGGAGTTCGCTTTTTGCTCTAGTAACACGAAGTTGTCGATTTATTTTTGTTGTATCTTAGCTAAAACACTTTCTGTTACAAGCATTATCGTTATAAAGGCTCCTATAAGAGTGTAGTAGTTTAAGCCATACATCAACGGAAAAAGAGAAATAACTGCCGCAATAATTGAAAGGACAAACAATGCTTTGAGAACACTGTTCTTCTTCAATGAAAACAGTGAAAGCAAAAGGATGGCAACGGTAAGTATGGCTGTAATAAATGGAGCAAAATTTGCATAGCCAA
>DJPG01000090.1 GCA_002439735.1 Firmicutes bacterium UBA6418
TGCGTCAGCACCATGCCCGAAGTCATGCCCGAAATCACCGATGAAGCTATCATTGAAGCACTTTTTGCCCAGCGGCCTTACGAGGAAAAAGTCATCAACAGTGCTTTCCTTGAAATCCCTGCCGACTATCAGCGTGAGCTGAACATTCCGAATGTTGAGAAGATGTCGGCAGAGTTCACCGAATTGATTGCCAATCCGCCCAAGGTCAGTTACCGGGATGGCCACTACTTTGTGTTCGATGGCCAGCACACCATTGTGACCCGAAAAACTATGAACGGCGGCAACGACCTTCCCATCATCTGCAAGGTGTATACCGGGCTGACGAAGGAGGAAGAAGCCATCCTCTTTTCCAAACAGACAGGCGTTTCCCGACCGCTGACTGCTGGCGCAGAACTTCGCGCCGCTCTGGTCGGTAAGGATGCAGAATCCATTGCCTTCCTGAATGCCACCGAGAGTACCGGCTTGCAGCTGGGTCTGGATGCCTACCGCGCACCATGGAAGATCATCTGCATCCGCACGGCCTTCAAGGAATACAAAACCTATGGCGCAGACCTCTACAAAGAAGCCCTGACCATGCTGGCGCGTGGCTGGGAGGGCGACCCGGATTCGCTTCGCTCCGGCATCCTGCGGGGCATGGTTCGCTTCGTGGCTTTGTATCAGGGCGAATATGACCCGGAACGTCTGGTGAAACGTCTGCACACCGTCCACCCCATGACGCTGGTTCGGGATGAAAAGGCCATGAGCGGAACCGTCAGCTACAAATATATGATGCTGATTCTCCGCACTTACAACGGTTCCAGCCGCCGCTTCAATCTCCCCATCAAACAGTGACATTCTCCGCCTTTCTAGGCATACTCCTTTCTCTGCAAAAGCCGCCCATCAAAATCGGGCGGCTTTTGCTACATATATAAGGATAGGAGGCTTGATCATATCATACCAAAAGATTGGAAATACCTTAGAGGGGATATTTACTTTGCCGACATGGAGCCGCATATCGGTTCGGAACAGGGCGGCACACGCCCTGTGATCGTTCTGCAAAACGATGTGGGAAACCGCTATGCGCCTACCCTTATCGTTGCAACAGTGACTTCCCGCACCGAGAAAAAGAAGCATCAACCCACGCACGTTCTGATAGACCACAATACGGCCTTTGAAAAGCCTTCTGTGGTTCAGCTGGAACAGATATTCACGATAGATAAAAGCCGCGTACAACGCTTCTTAGGGCAGACTTCACGGCATGAAATGCGCCGGATTGAAGAAGCCCTGATGAACAGTTTGGAAATCAATGAATGGGACAGGAGGAATGCCGATGAATGAGAAAGTGATGGTATCGCCGGAAATCCAGAGTGAAGCAGTTGTCCTGCCGCAGATCGTCAGCATCAAGCAGGCAAGCCAGCGTATGGGCTTGCCGGAATATTACATCCGCCGCCTGTGCCGGGAAGTTCCGGGCATGGCATTCCAGTCGGGCATCAAATGGTATATCAACCTCGGAAAGATGGCCGACTACTTCAACGGTGGAACGACAACTTCTTGATTTGTCAAGGATGTGGGCACGAACTGCGACATCCTAAAAATTAGCCGCCTGAACTGCTATACTCATCGTGACAGAGATAACCACCGCACAGAAAGGACGGTAAATATATGGCATCGTTTGAATTGAGAGAACCCAAAAAGAAACCTCGTTATTATAAACTCATCGCAAATGTTCTGGTGAACGGTAAAATCGAACGCCGCTATGGTCGGTTCGATTTTGACCCCACCGAACTGAAAAACGCTCGTGCGCGTAACGCCGCCGCAAATGCTGCTGCCGCCGAATTTGAGCGGCAGGAACAGGAAAAGGCCGACAAAGAAGCCAGCAATGCAGGAAAGACCTTTGCAGTGGTCGCGCAGGAGTACATAGAATCTAAAAAGGCAAGACTTGCTCCATCCGCTCGATTAGAGGGTGATTATGACAGCCATCGTAATAAGGCAAACACAACGAGGGGCAAGGAAAACTACTTACGGAAGATTCAACAGTTCCCAGAGTTTGCACAGAAGTCCGTTGGATTTATCACTAAAAAAGATTGTGACTGGGTTTTAGAGCAAATTGAACTGGGCGGCGCACGAAATCGCACCCATGCAGTTATCAATCAGCATGGCCTTGAAATGAAAAAGGAATCCTGCCCGAAGCTGGCTAAAAGATGCGAGTGTGGTGCTAAAACCATCGAAAAAGCATTTCGCGGCGAAGTGGTCGATATTAAAACAGCAGAACAGGTGGCGATTGCCCTTGGCTGTAAAGTTGAGAATGCCTTCGATGTAGAAACAATCAGAAAGCCAATGACCCGAAAGAGCATGAGAGAGTATGCACTGTTCATCCGTTCCACTTTGGAATTTGCGGATGAGAATTATGGAGTGCAGAATCCGATGCACAAAATCCCTGCGTTGGGAAGTCGGAGTAAGGCGGTAGACACCATCAAGAAGCACCAGATCAAGCAGCTTCAGGACACCTTAAAGGAAAGTTCTATGCTGGAACAGGTAATTGTTTTGTCCCTGCTCAACTCCGGTGTGCGGCGTGGCGAACTGGCTGGCCTGACATGGAAAGATGTTAATTTTGAAGAATGCACCATACATATTTCTAAGTCGCTGCTGGTATTCAAAGACTATGGCTACCAGTTGACCACAACAAAGGAAAGCAATATCCGTGATGTGGACGTTGCTCCAGAGTACATGGACTTCCTCAAAGAATATTATAAGTATTGGAAGTCCCAGAAAAAGTTGATGGGAGGGAGTTGGCAGAAAAGTCTGGATAAGAAAAGTTCCAAGTACGCCCCCTCGCTCCTTGCTCTTCGGGGAACAGACTTCGTGATTTGCAACGACCACGGCTTTCCCATCAACCCGGATAGTTACGGCGCACTGGTTCGTAGAATCGGACAGCGGGCAGGAATCGAAGGGCTGCATCCGCACATGTTCCGGCACACCTTTGTGAGTATCCTGTTGTCCAACCCGGAAATCGGTGTGGCAACGGTAGCCGCAGAAGCTGGACACGCACAGCCCAGTACGACCCTTGCAATCTACACGCAGGTCTATGACAAGCGGCGCAAAGAAATCCGCAGTCAGATGAGCAAAGAACTGTATGAGTGAAAAAAGAAAAGCACGAAGGCCGAAACCTTCGTGCTTTTTTAGTGGGCCAGGCAGGACTTGAACCCGCGATAACCCCGTTATGAGCGGGGAGTTCTAACCACTGAACTACTGGCCCTTATGACGTTGTTTGAGGTTCTTCAAACGGCTTTCGTACCCAGAAAATACCCAAGTCCGATTTTGAAGCCGCTTGCAAAAGCAAAAACAACGGAAAAACGCTGTTTGGAAAAGATAGAAACGGTAAGGTCTGGCGGTTATGAGCCGCCAGCTCTGACCAACTGAGCTACTAGCCC
>DJPG01000051.1:0-14928 GCA_002439735.1 Firmicutes bacterium UBA6418
CAACATCATCTGGTACACGATCGCGGTACTGATCCTATCAGCAAAAGACAAGACGGTTCCGGATGCGCTGACTGTGGCATGGTTCAGCGCCTGGACCGTCGAACTCGCGCTCTTAGCCGGCCTGAAAGTCCGGGGAAAGGAAGAAAGCAATGAAGACAATTAAAGAAGCAGCCATCAACCTGTTAAAGGTAAAATCCATCGTAACCATCCTGACAACCATCACATTTGTTTATCTAGCCGTCACCGGGAAGATCAGCCAGGACTTCATGGTCGTCTATTCTGTCATTATCGCATTCTATTTTGGAACGCAGGCGCAGAAGAAAGCAGACACACCGGATCAGCGGGAAGAGGAAAAGAAATGAGTGAAACCATCATCACATCGTTGATCACCGGCGGCGTGACACTGGTCGTCTGCATGATTAACAACCGTTATCAGCTGCGGCAGGCGGATCAGAAACAGCAGGAAACCGTCGGTCTGATATCCTACAAGCTGGAAGAACTGACGAAGCACGTCGAAAAGCACAATGAGGTCGTCGAGCGGACGTTCATCGTAGAAAAAAGGCTGGACGTCTTAGAAGAGCGAGGCAAGGTCGCGAACCACAGGATTGACGACCTAGAACATATGAACCACTAAGCACGCCGGGCAGAAATGCCCGGTTTTTGTTTTATTCAAAAAAATGTTTATAATTTCTAAGCGAATTTTAAGACAAGACGCGGTATTCTCCGCAAAAAGTGTCACACCTAGTGTCACACCAAATACCCCTAAATACCCCTAATTTTGCCTTAAAAATTACAGTTATTTACAAAAATGAAGCAAAGAAAAACCCTTGGAATCGTTGGAATTCCAAGGGTTTCATTTTGGTCGGGATGACTGGATTCGAACCAGCGGCCTTTGCGTCCCGAACGCAACGCTCTACCAAGCTGAGCCACATCCCGATGTCTGCAAGCGAAAGGAATCTTCGTTTGCCGACTTAGCTATTATAGCACTCCTTGGAGAATTTTTCAAGAACTTTCTTTGGAAAATTCAAAAAAAATCAGTTTTTGTGTGAAGTGCGGTCCGACCGGATTTCGAAGCCGAAAAAGGGTTGCGGTATGCGTGCGGGACAGCGTATCTGCAGGTTTTGCCCAGATGTGAAGAATTGTCCGAAAAATAAACTTGCTCTTTTTTTCTTACTTGCTATAATAATGATGATAGACGAAACGTGAAAGAATTGCGAGAACGCAAAAAGGTGAGCAGGTAAGGAAAAGCTTACCTGCCCGCTGCAGGATCGCAGGGTCGCGAGGCAGACGACCTTCAATCGCGGGATCGCAGGGTCGCGAGGCAGACGATCCCGCCCGGCAGGGATTTGGGGCTTTGCAGTATGCCACCCCCTTTTTGCAGGAAACAACACATCGCGAAAAAACGATGGGAGAGGAGACGCTATGTTAGAGACACATTATGACTGTCCGTGTCTGGATCGCTGTCCACTGCACTATGCCATGTCGATTATCGGCGGCAAGTGGAAGATGCAGATCATCTGCGCGCTGAACAATCGCGGGACGCTACGTTATAACGAGCTGCGCCGTAAGATGGACGGCATCTCCAATACCGTGTTGGCAGCTTCTCTGCGGGAACTGGAAGAAGAAGGTCTGGTCATCCGCAAAGAATATATGGAGGTGCCGACCCGTGTGGAATATTCCACGACGGCACTTTGCGACAGACTGATGCCGGTTCTCGAAAGTCTCAGCGACTGGGCAGAGACCTTGATGAAAGAACGCGGCCTGCCGACGAGCGGCAAAATGCCGTAGGGCTTGCCGGGCAGGACGAAAAAAGGATAAGAAGCAACAGAAAGGACAGAATGAAAAATGAAGCTGATTTCATGGAATGTCAACGGACTGCGCGCCATCATGGGTAAAAACTTCATGGATTTTTTTCGGGAAGCGGACGCGGATATTTTTTGTCTGCAGGAGACCAAGCTGCAGGCCGGGCAGATCGAAATGGATCTGCCGGGATACCACCAATACTGGAATTACGCCGAGAAAAAAGGCTATTCCGGGACGGCGATCTTTAGCAAACAGGAGGCGCTTCGCGTCAGCTACGGGATCGATATTGCCGAGCATGACCGGGAGGGACGCGTGATCACGCTGGAATTCGCGGATTTCTATATGGTCGATGTCTATACGCCGAATTCCCAGAACGAGCTTGCGCGCCTGGACTACCGCATGACCTGGGAGGACGCGTTCCGCCATTACCTGCTCACGCTGAAAGCGAAGAAACCGGTGATCGTGACCGGGGACATGAACGTCGCGCATCAGGAAATCGACCTCAAAAATCCGAAGTCCAACCGCAGAAACGCCGGCTTTACCGATGAAGAACGCGGCAAGATGACCGAGCTTTTGGCAAGCGGTTTTATCGACACCTTCCGCTATTTTTATCCGGATCGAACCGAAGTTTACTCCTGGTGGTCCTACCGCTTCAAAGCACGCGAACGAAACTCCGGATGGAGGATCGACTATTTTCTGGTTTCCGAGGATCTGAAAGACCGGCTGGCAGATGCCAAAATACACACGGAAGTAACCGGTTCCGACCATTGTCCGGTGGAACTGGATCTGAAATGAAATAAGGGAGGAAAACAAAATGAAAAAAATCGGCTTTATCGGCATGGGAAATATGGCGCAGGCATTGGCGCGCGGTTTTATTCGCAGCGGGAAAGCAGCGGCCGCCGATCTTTATGCGTTTGCGCCGCATCAGCAGAAGCTGCGGGAAAACGCGGCGCGCATCGGCTTCGTGCCTTGCGCATCGGCAAAAGAGGCGATCAAGGCGGCGGATCTGGTGATCCTTGCCTGCAAACCGTATCAGATTGAGGAGGTTCTGCAGCAGAATCAGGAGGAGCTTGCAGGAAAGCTGATCGTCAACGTCGCCTATGGCTGGATCCTTGAAAAAGCGTTGCCGCATCTGCCGCGCGACGCGCGCTACCAGTTTATGGTGCCGAATACGCCGGTTTCGGTTTGCAGCGGCATATTGCTGGTGGAAGAACAGAACAGCCTCACCGACGCGGAAGAAAAAGCGATCGAAGAGCTGTTTAGCGGCGTCGGAAGCTATATGAAGCTGGCGACCCATTTGATCGGGGCAGCCAACGCGATCTCCGGCTGCGGCCCGGCGTTCCTGTCGATGGTCATCGAAGCGCTGGGAGATGCCGGCGTGATGCACGGTTTGACCAGAGCGCAGGCTTATGCACTGGCGGCTGGCATGATGGAGGGAACCGCGCGGCTGCAGGCAGAAACCGGTTTGCATCCGGGACAGCTCAAGGATCAGGTCTGCTCCCCAAGCGGCGTGACGATCCGTGGGGTTGCGGCACTGGAAGAGGCCGGTATGCGTCATGCCTTTCTCAAAGCGGTTGATGCTACATTTTTGAAATAACCGAAAGCAGAAGGAAAACAGAATGGAAACGAGCGCGAAACAAAAAATCCGGGAACAGCTGCAGGCGATGCAGGATCCTGCTTACCGTGATTTTCAGGCAAAGCTGATCCCAAACATTGCGAAAGAAACGGTCATCGGCGTGCGGACACCACTGCTGCGGGCATACGCAAAGAAGCTCTGCAAGGAGGAGCCGCAGACCGCGGCCTGCTTTCTCCAAGGGCTTCCGCATACCTACTATGAGGAAAACAACCTGCACGGTCTTTTGATCGGGCAGTCCGCCAAAACGCCACAGGAAGCGCTGGAGCGGATCGACGTGTTCCTGCCGTATGTGGACAACTGGGCGACCTGCGACATGCTGCCGCCGAAGATTTTTCAAGCAGATCTGCCCCTTGTGCGCAGCCGGATTCTGCTATGGCTTGCGGGCGAGGAGACGTACCGCGTGCGCTTCGCGATCGTCACGATGCTGACCTTTTTTCTGGATGCGGAATTTGAAGAAGACGATCTTATGCGGCTAGCGGAGATCCAAAGGGAGGAATACTATATCAACATGGCGATCGCCTGGTATTACAGCTTTGCGCTGATCAAGCAGTATGACGCGGCAATCCGGCTGTTTGAGAATCGGACGCTGACACCGTGGATCCAAAACAAATCCATTCAAAAAGCCATCGAGAGCTATCGCCTCACGCCGGAAACCAAGGCGTATCTGCGAACGCTCAAAAGTAAAGAACGTAAAGAAAGAGAAAAAATCGAAACGAGAAAGGGAGAGTAAAATGGAAAATCAGCAATATCGGGAGGAGCAGCGACTGGATACCTATCAGGTCGATCGCAATAGGATCGGCAAGCCGTCCGGGCTGTGGCAGGTGATGCAGGAGGCCGCGTGTCATCAAATGGATGCGCAGAAGCCGTCCTATTCGGATCTGCTCGATGAGGGAAAAGCACTGATGCTGGCGCGCGTCGATCTGGCGATTCCGCAAGAGATCTATCTGGATGACCTCGTCGTTTCCAGCTCCTGGCCGTGTCCAAGCACACGGGCAACGTTTTTGCGGAATTATACGCTTGAGCGCGGCAAAGAGCGTGTGGCAATCGCGGCAACGCAGTGGAGCCTGGTGGATGTGGAAAGCCGCAGGATCCTCAAAGTACAGGACGTGGATTTTTCCCGTTACTGGACGAGTGCATATCTGGAGCTGCTGTCGGATAAGTTCCGGATTGATAAGGAAAGCCTGCAAAAAATGCAGACGGTGGGACAAAAGACGGTTCGCTACAGTGACCTGGATTATAACGGGCATATGAACAATACCTACTATTTCGACGTGCTCTGTGATCATGTGCCGGAGCTTGCGGCCGGAACGCATCGCGTCAGCTTCGCACGTGTGCATTACAGCAAAGAAGCACCGCTGGGCGATGTCCTGACGGTAAAACGCAGCGATGTGACCCGGCTGACCGAGGCGGATGCGGCACTGTACGGCGTACCGGCAGATCGCAAGTATTTGTTCCACACGGTCAAGGCCGACGGTGAAATGAATATCCAAGGTGAACTGGTGCTTTGTCCGATCGCAAGATAAGCATCTATTCCATCAGCGCGACGCCTTCATCACCGTCCACTTCGGCGACTTTGACAGCGATCAGCTCAGATTTCGCGGTGGGAACGTTTTTGCCGACATAATCGGCACGGATTGGAAGCTCCCGATGCCCGCGGTCAATCAGAACCGCGAGCTGAATGGTGGCCGCGCGGCCGTGCTTGGCGATGGCGTCAAGAGCCGCGCGGACGGTGCGACCGGTATAGAGGACGTCATCGACCAGAATGACGTCCTTGCCATTGATGTCAAAGTCGATATGGCTCGGGTGAATGACTGGATCCGGCTGGATCTCCGTCAGATCGTCGCGGTAGAGGGTGATGTCCAGTTCCCCGACCGGTACCCTGGCTCCCTCGATGGCGAGGATATTTTTTGACAGGCGCTGCGCGAGCGGCACACCGCGCCGCTTGATGCCAAGTAGCACGATGTTATCTGCGCCGTGATTGTGTTCAATGATCTGATGCGAGATGCGTTTGAGGGCGCGGCTCATATCCTCCGTTGTCATAAGATCTGCTTTTACGAGCATTGTGGTTCCTCCATGTTTCTCCATGATTCTGATACAAGATCAGCACTGCGCATGCGCAGCGCTTTTTGTTTGTAAAAAGCCGCCGGGATCGCCAGCGGCTTTTTCGAGTGATTATATTTTTTTCAAGGAAAGTCTTGCTGTGACTGTGGTCTAGTATTTGCCGAGGGAAGCTGCCAGTGTTTCGTCCGGATCCTCCGCGAAGTGATAATCCTTGCCCGGCAGTACCGCGTTCAGGATGATGCCGACGATGGAGGCAACGGCAAGACCGGTCATGTTGATGGTGATGCTGCCGATGACGATCGGGATCGCGCCAAGGTCGGAGAAGTTGATGCCGACTGCCAGACCCAGGATGATTGCCGCAACGATGACGTTCCTGGATTCTTGGAAGTTTGTTTTGTTTTCGACTACGTTTCTGACACCGATCGCGGAGATCATGCCATATAGGATCAGGGAGACACCGCCGATGGTCGCGGTTGGCATCACTTCGATGATGGCCGCGAATTTCGGGCAGAAGGAAAGCACAATCGCGTAGATGGCTGCCAGCTTGATGACGAATGGATCATAAACCTTTGTCAGAGCCAGAACGCCGGTGTTTTCACCGTAGGTCGTGTTTGCGGGAGCACCGAAGAGTGCTGCGATGGTGGTTCCGATACCGTCGCCGATCAGGGTTCTGTGCAGTCCCGGATCCTTGATGAAGTTTCTGCCGACGGTGCCGCCGATCGCGGAGATATCACCAACGTGTTCCATCATCGTCGCGAAGGCGATCGGTACAATGGTGATGATGGAAGTCATGACCATGCCCCAATCCGTGTTTCCACTTGTGAATACGGAAAGTCCGGTACGTCCCCAGACAATCGGAAGGCCAAACCAGTCAGCGTCTTTTACCAGTGTGAAGTCCACCTCGCCGCTGACCGCCGCAACGGCGTAGGACGCGACCACGCCGAGCAGAATCGGAATGATCTTGATCATGCCCTTGCCCCAGATGTTGCAGACAATGACCACCACGATGGCAACCAGCGCGATCCACCAGTTCGCGCTGCAGTTGTTGATCGCGGACGGGGACAGATTGAGTCCGATGGAGATGATGATCGGTCCGGTTACGACCGGCGGGAAATATTTCATAACGTTTGAAGAACCGCACGCTTTGCAGATGGCGGAAAGCACCAGATACAGAAGTCCGGCGCAGGCAACGCCGACGCAGGCATAGGTCAGGGAAACTTCATCGGTCATACCGGCAGCGGCGCCTGCAGTCTTGACTGCGGCATATCCGCCGAGGAACGCGAACGAAGAACCCAAAAATACCGGGATTTTATTTTGTGTCACAAAGTGCATGAACAGGGTCGCAAGACCTGCGAACAGCAGGGTCGTGGAAATGCTCAGTCCGGTAATGATCGGCACCAGTACGGTAGCGCCGAACATGGCAAACATGTGCTGCAGTCCGAGAATCAGCGTTTTGCCGGTTCCCAGCTCCCGCGCGTTGTAGATTGGTTCGTGTTGTGTTTTCATACTTGTCCTCCTAAAAGAATGGTTTATTTTTTTGAAGGAACATCTTGTTTTGGTTCTTTTGGATTTTCCGCGGCAGGCGCATTCGGTAAAAAAAAACAGCCCTGCAATTCGCAAGACCATACCGAAAATCCCCGCAAAACTGCTGCGGAGCCCTGATGTCAATCTTGCCGGTCTCTCTGTACCGATTTAAAGATGCTCTTTTCAACTAAACATGATAAGGGAAAAAGATCGGGATGTCAAGATTTTTTTGGAAAACATTTGTGAAATCTCCGGCGATGGTTTTCGGCAGAGACTGGTACCAAAAAGAAAATCCCCGGCATACCATACGGAATGTCGGGGGGAGGATGAGATGAATGCAAGAAGCAGCTTAGTCAATCCGGCTTTCTTCCAGCACTTCATCCATAAATTCGATGATGCCGTCCGCAACCTCGTCGCGGATCTCAGCATAGTTGTGGATCTCATGACGGAAGCCGGTGTAGAGCTCGGTTGTCACGTCTTCGTGACCGGTTTCGGCCAGCCAGTTGGAAACCTGATAAACCCCTTCACCGTACATGCCGACCGGATCCTGATCGCCGGCAATGTTATAGATCGGAAGATCCATCGGTACCTTCGCGGCCCATCCCTTTCCTTCGATGGATTGGATCATTTCCACGAAGTATTTCATGGAGCGATTGGTGGTCGGCTTGGTGAAGGCATCAAACGGGTCGGCTGCGTGATCCTGCTGTACATACGGGTCATGGCAGATCCACTCGTTACCGATCTTGATCTCACCGCAGCGTCCGCACATCCAGCCGAGCAGCTCGCCGCCCAGATCCGGATCCGCGCTGTCGCCTTTTCCTTCATCGAGAAGACGATCGATTTTGGCAATGGTTTCCTCCGCGATCGGAAATACGCCGCAGGTGCCGCAAATGGTCGCGCCGGTCAGCTCCTCACCGTACTTGGTCATAAAATCACGCACGATCATGGAACCCATGCTGTGACCGTAGAGAAAGTACGGGAGATTCGGATAAAGCTCGCCGGTGAGTTCCTTGAGCTGATGTTCGTCTTCCATCATGGTATGGAAACCCTGATGTCCCCAGTCACCCCAGGTGTTGTTTTCGAGCGCGGTTTTGCCGTGACCGACATGGTCGTCTGCCGCGACGATATAGCCGGCCTCCATGAATCTTACGATCATAGGAAAATAACGGCGGGAATGTTCACCAAAGCCGTGGATCAGTTGTACGATACCCTTTGGTTCGCATGCGGGAACATAGATCCAGCCGTAGACCGTATCGCGTTCGTTAAATGATTTGAAACTAACTTCATGCAGCATAGTGGGATACCTCCTTTTTTTCATCCGTCTGCAAAAAATTCCGGAATCTTCCTTCCGGCTTTGCCAAGTGATAGAATCCTATTTATTATACCAAAGGATTCGCGCGATAGCTAGTGTTTGATGTGAAAAACATCGTTTTCAAGAAGCTAAAGCCATCGCATTTCCTGAAGCGAGGCTGCTTACATAGAATTTACTTTTTGATGATAGAGAATTTTACAGCAAAAAAGCTATACTGACTTTGGCAGTTCGAGCTTGACGCGGAAGCGGGGAAGCACTCCGGAATATGTGCCAGGATCGGACACAGATAGACAAGAAAAGGAGTATAGAATATGAGCAAATCAATGCGTAAGCATTTTTGGAAACGTTGGATCGGCATGGTTACAGCGACGGCAATGCTCTTAGCGGCGACACCGGCCGGCACGACGGCCTACGCGCAGAGTGCAGAGTCTGTAGCGTCAGCGGCCGCGCAGGCGAACACAACGGGCATTGTGATCAACGAAGTAGAATCCGATGCGCCAAACAAAGGAAATGACTGGGTGGAGATCACGAATACCGGCAGCAAAGCGGTAGATCTCTCCGGCTGGTACCTGACCGATGACAAAGGCGAAGAACGAAAAACCGAAGGTAAGACAACGCCGCTCGCAAAGAGCACTGTGCTGGAGCCGGGCGCGTTTCTGGTTCTGGAAGAAACCGTGAATTTCGATTTCGGTCTCGGCAAGGCGGATACCGCCATTCTGTATGATGCGAATGGAGAGCAGGTTGACAGCTATGCTTATACCAGCGTAGCGGCAGGCACTTGGTCACGGCAGGCTGACGGAAGCTTCGCGGACGCGGAAGCGACCAAAGGTACGGCGAACGCAGCACCATCAAAGACAACGGAGCCGGAGCAGCCGGAGACCAAAACAGCGCTGGTGCTGAACGAGATCAATTCTTCCCCGGACGACTGGGTGGAACTGATGAACACCGGCTCGGAAACGCTGGATATTTCCGGCTATGAGCTGCGGGATAATTCGGATGATCACCGGTGGAGATTCCCGGATGGCAGCCAAATTGCGGCCGGCGAGCTGCTGGTCGTAGACGCGAAGGCAAACGGGCTTGTTTACGACGATCAGACGAAGAGCTTTGCAGCGGGTACCTTTGAAGCTGCCATTGGCATCGGATCCGGCGACAGCATCCGCTTATATGACAAAAACGGAAAATTACTGGATGAATACAGCTGGACGGAGCATGCTTCCTACGACGGGGATCCGGCAAAAGCCTCTTACGGACGTTATCCGGACGGCACCGGCGCGTTTCGTTTGACCAAGGAAACGAAAGGTACAGCCAATGCGTTTTATGCGCCAACCATCGCGATCAACGAGGTAGAGTCCAACGGAGACACGACGGACTGGGTGGAGATTATGAATACCGGTACGCAAGCGGTAGACATCTCCGGCTGGTATTTACTGGACAATGATCCGGTCGGACATAAGGCGGATGTGACGCCGGTCGCGGAAGGCACTACGCTGGAGCCGGGCGCGCTCTATGTTTTCGACCAGAACAAGGATTTCACCTTCGGACTGGGCAAGGCAGATAAAGCGGCGATCTATGACGCGAGCGGCAATCTGATCACCGAATATGAATGGGCAGTCCATGCGAATGGCGTTTATGCCCGTATCCCGGACGGAACCGGCGAATTTCAGGATTTCGCGACAGCCACCAAAGGGAAAAAGAATAAGGTTGTCAATCCGGTCGTGATCAATGAAGTGCAGTCCAACGACCCAAGCGGCGGCGCGGACTGGGTCGAGCTGGCCAATCCGACCGCGGAGACGCTCAACATCTCCGGACTGATTCTGAAAGACAATAAAGATAAAGACTCATACACGATTCCGGAGGGGACGACCATTCCGGCAAACGGATTTCTGGTCATCTACCAGGACGACAGCGGTGTGCAGGGCTTCGCGTTCGGACTCGGCAAGGGCGATTCTGTCAGAATCTTTGAAGACGGAGAGCAGATTGCCATAGCGACATGGCCGGACGGCAGCCACACCAACCCGACCTGGGGTCTGTACCCGGATGTGAACGGCAGCACCTATCAGAATACCTTGGAGGCAACGCCGGGAGCGGCGAACAAATTTGCCGGCATCCCGGATGTCATCGCTTGGCCTGGACCAAATACGATCAAGACCTTGGATACGACCGCGACCTTCCTCGAAGATTCTTCCGGTCTGGACTTCTACAACGGACAGCTGTACGCGATTGATAACGGCACCGGCACCTTCTGGGTCATGGATATCGATCACGCAGGAAACTATCAGTTCGCGTCCGGCTTTGAACAGGGAAAGCGGATTGTATTCCAAAAAGATAAGAATTCTGAAAAAGCAAAGGGTCCGGACACAGAGGGCATCACCGTAGACGGAAACGGCATGGTCTACGCGGCTTCCGAACGGGATAACAGCAACAAAGGCGTGAACTACAACACGATCCTGATGGTCAATCCTAAGACGAGCGGTACACGCCTTGTCGCGGAAAAGGAATGGAATTTGACCGCGTCCCTGCCGCAGGTTTCCGCAAACATGGGTATCGAAGCCGTGGAATGGGTGGCAAACGCTGAGGTAAACGGCAAGCTGATTGATCAGAAGACCGGCAGGGCCTATGACCCGGCAGACTATCCGAACGCAGTCGCAGGCGGCGTCTTCTTCGTGGCACTGGAAGATAACGGTCATGTCTACGCCTACGTTCTCAACAAAGACGGAAGCGCTGTTCAGATCGCGGATATCGACAGCAAGCTGGGCGGCGCGATGGCACTGGACTATGATACCTATGAAAATAAGCTGTGGGTCGCGGCGGACGACGGCTATGGCAATCGCATGGCGCAAATTACGCTGAATGGCACGACAAATCCGGAAATCGTTCATATCAATCCGCCGACCGAACTTGACACCACCGCAAACAACGAAGGCTTTGCGATCGCGGAGAAGGAGCTGACGCAAAACGGAACCAGACCGGTATTCCGCTTCTGCGACGGTGTGACAAGCGGCGCGCTGACGCTCGGCTATCTGAACTGCGATTATCAGAGCAGTACATCGACTGGTGGCGGCAGCGGAAGCGCAGTTTCGACGCCATCCGATGATGTCGTGACCGTCAAAGATACTGACCCGAACGGCGCAGGCTCCGAGACGCAAACAACGGTAACGAAGACAACGGTGAAAAATGCCAGAACGGAAACTGTACGGAATGATCAGGGACAGGAGACGGTCAAAACAACCGCCGATGTTTCCAAAGCACTTGGTGACAAGCTGATCCGACAAGCGGCTTCCAATCAGGCGAATACGATTGAAATCACTGTCAAGTCGCAGAATGCAGGCACGACCGGCCGCGCAAGCGTAACTGAAGTCCTACTCCCGAAAGCGATGGTTGACACGATTGCCAAAGACACACATGCGGATCTTGCTATCAAGACCGGAAACGGCGACGTGACACTCGACAGTAAGGCACTGCAGAGCATTGCCAAGGAAGCGAAGACTGACACGGTGACGATTGTGATCACCGAAAACACGCAGTTAAAAGAAACGCAGAAACCGGCTGCAGCGATTGTCGCAACCGGGACACTGTTTGACGTATCCGTTGAAACTGACACGAAGCTTCTCCATACATTGGATGGCGGTCAGGCGTATGTAACTCTGCCGGTGCCGGAAAAACTTAAAGGCAAGGATCTTCTCGTCATCTATGTCGATGACAACGGTCTTTGCAGGATCCTTGACCACAGCGCGGACAAGATCGGCGCGGAGGACTATCTTCGTTTCACAACGACTCACTTCTCGAACTTCGCGGTCGTTGACAAGGCCGAAGCAGAGCAGCTGATACAGGAACAAAACGCGGCGCACGTCAAGAAACGGATGCAGTCCGCGAAGTTCAAGGTGACCACATCAAAGACGAGTCAGAAGTCCGTCAAGGTACAAGTCACAGCCAGGAACAACAAGGCACTGATCTCAGACAGCAAATCCCTGGGTTACACGGTCAAGTATCAGTTTTATCGTTCGAGCAAGAAATCTGCAGGCTATAAACTGCTTAAGACCAAGACGACGAACACCTTCACCAACACCAAAGGCACCAGGGGCGCGAAGTACTACTACAAGGCTCGCGTACTGGTCTATGACGGCAAGAGACTTGTCGCGAAGAGCACGCTCAAGCAATGCAGCTATGGCGTAAGAATCTGGAAAAAATAATGTTTTCTCTCCTCGTATCCTTCGATACGAAATGATGCAAAAGTACCAAAGCGAAAACCTTGCGCCTCCCCGCGTGAGGTTTTTGCTTTTCCCAATCACAAAAAGAAGTCCGGATTCTGTGAAATTCGGGATGACATTCGCTCCGAAATAGGGTACAATAAAAGTCACGGACAAAGAGATCAGACCTCCGGCTTGCAAGATCGGTCTGCGGAATTTTGACAGAGTTGAAGGAGAAAAAGACATGACGGACATTATTTTGTATATCGGCATTATCGTTGTCAGCGGGATCGTCGGCAGCAGGATGCGGGCGCACCGCGATAAACTCAGATGGACGGGAAAGGTGCAGACGATGGCGATCGTGCTGCTGGTCGTGCTGATGGGCGCGCGCATGGGGGCCAATGAGGAAATCATCGCCAATCTCGGAACGATCGGGCTGGCAGCCTTTGCGATGACTATTGCCATGATGCTGGGATCCCTGATCTGTCTTTTTTTTGCCAGAAAAACACTCGGGTTTACCAAGGACGCGAAGATTGCTGCGCTGCATTGTGAAGAGCTGGAAGAAGCTGCCATGGAAGAGGAACAAGAGGCTGAGAAGCACGGTATCAATCAGATGACCCTGGTCATACTCTGTTCGGTCATTATCGGTATGGCGCTCGGCTACTTGGCTGCCAGACCGCTGTTCGGAGAAAATATCGCCGTCTTTGACGATGCGGCCGGCCTGGGCATCAAGATTGGTCTGTGCATTCTGATGGTCTTCGTCGGCCTGGATCTGGGATTGGAGGGAACCGTCCTGACCATGATGAAAGAAGCCGGACTGCGGATCCTGGTATTTCCGCTGGCCTGCATTGTCGGAACCTTGCTGGGAGCGGCGCTGTGCGGCCTGTTGTTCCGGCTGAGCCTGCCGGAATCGCTGGCGATCGGTGCGGGGTTTGGCTGGTATTCGCTGGCGCCCGGCATCATCATGGAAGTCGGTTATCTGACCGCGAGCGCGATTTCTTTCCTGCATAATGTCATGCGGGAGATCTTCAGTATCCTGCTGCTGCCGCTGATCGCCGAAAAGGTCGGCTATATTGAAGCTGCCTGCATCCCGGGAGCTCCGGCCATGGACGTCTGCCTTCCGATCGTCAATCGCGCGACCCACGGAAAGGCTGTTACCTACGGCTTTGTGACCGGCGTTGCCATGAGCTTTCTGGTACCGATCATGGTGCCGATCCTGATCAATCTATAGTGCAAGACAATTTTTGAAATTGAGGGAACGAAATGTTATTATTGCTTTTATACTGGGCGATCATGATCGCCTGTTATCTAATCGCATCGAAAGTGCGCGCGCACGCAGAGAAATTTTCCTTCATTGAGCAAACGATGAATCTGGTCATTTATCTCCTGGTGTGCATCATGGGACTGCGCATGGGTGCCAATGAAGAGGTCACTTCCAATCTGGGAACGATCGGACTGCAGTCGGTCTTAATCACCCTGCTGACGGTCGGCGGCAGCATGCTGGCGGTGTTCGTGACGCGCAAACTCGTCGGCCTGGATCGGCATGCGCTGCCGGTCGTGCGGGAAAAAAGCTGTGTGACCGCCGCGGACAAAGCATTTATCGAGGTATCTGCGCTTGCGGAAGAAATGGACGCTGCCGCGGAAAACGCCGCACCGGCGGTAGAGGCTTATGAGGAAGAAAGACAGGAAGCGGCAGAAGAGCCACAGCATACCTCCGGCGCAAAGACAACACTGATCATTCTGGGGTTCGTCGTTGCCGGTATGCTCGGAGGCTATTTCCTGATCCCGCGTTTCTTCGCGGATCTTGCGGTATTTCAGGAAATGTCCGGAACCTGGCTGACGATCGGCATCTGTATCCTGCTCGGTCTGGTAGGCTTTAACATGGGACTTTCCGGAACCATTGTGCAAAATCTCAAAACCATCGGTGCCAAAGTGATATTCTTTCCGATCACGGCCGTTGCGGGCAGCTTGCTGGCGGGTGCGCTCTATGGTCTGTTTTCGCCGCTTTCGATCGGTGAGGCGGTCGCCGTCAGTGCCGGGTTCGGTTGGTACACGCTGGCGCCGAGCATGATCACCGAGGCTGGTTACGCGGTTGCCGGCGCGATCTCTTTCTTGCACAATGTGATCCGGGAAACCCTCGGGATCATCATCATCCCGCTGGCCGCGCAGAAGATCGGCTATCTGGAATCCACCGCGATCCCGGGCGTCGCGGCCATGGACGTCTGCATGCCGATCGTGGAGCGCTCCTGCAACGAAGAAACGATTGTCTATTCGTTCTGTACCGGCGCCCTCATGTGCGTCGCGGTGCCGCTGGTCGTACCGCTGGCGGTAGGGTAAGCCGAATGAAGGATACGGCCGGTACCAAGGCGTTAAAGCAAAAAAACATCAAAAAACTCGCATGATGC
>DJPG01000051.1:15013-21670 GCA_002439735.1 Firmicutes bacterium UBA6418
CTCTTCAGGCTAGCTGAAATAGCGGAACACGCCTTTGACCTTGCCCATGATGCGGACGTCTTTGACGATGATCGGGCTCATCGTGTGGTTTTCCGGCTGCAGTCTGACATGACCGTTTTCGCGGTAGAAGGTCTTGACGGTGGCTTCGCTTTCGAACCCGTCGATCATGGCGACGACGATCTCCCCGTTGTTTGCGGTTTCGGTCTGCTGTACCAGGATCAGGTCTCCGTCCAGGATACCGGCCTCGATCATGCTTTCGCCGCGGACGCGCAGCATGAAGCTGGTACCGTTTGCGGCATAGCGGGAAGGGACCGGGAAGCTGTCCTCGACATTCTCTTCTGCCAGAATCGGCGTTCCGGCAGCGACGCGGCCGACGACCGGGATCTCGACGACATCCGGAATCTCCTGAACCGAGGCGCTGCCCGAAGCAGCGCCGACAGCGGAAAGCCTTGCGGCAGGCGTATGACCGCATGCTTCCTGCGGATCGACGACCATCAGCGCACGCGGTTTCGACGGGTCTTTGACCAGATATCCCTGGCGAACCAGACTTTCGATGTCCTTATGCGCGGTGGAAGTGGATTTGATATTTAAAGCAGCGCAAATCTCCCTGACGGTCGGAGGATAACCTTTTGTCTTGATCTCCGCTTTCATATAATCCAGAATTTTTTGTTCTCGTTCTTTTAACATTGCACTGCTCCTTTTTCATTTTGATCGCTGTGAACGGCTGCGCGCCGAGCACTTTGCGCGCACGCGGCGTGGCTTCGTCTGTGCGGCTCGTTCGTTCTTGATACGAACAGTTTACCATAGTGCGAACAAAAAGTAAACAGATGTTCCGGATTTTTTGTTTATGCAGTAAGGGGCATCGGGCAGACAGCGCGACGGGCAGCACGGATACTTCCATATCGTGGAAACCCACAAAAAAACAAGATTTTTTTTGTGAAAAAAGTTGACAAAGGGACAAAAAATCTGTAAAATATCTCTGTTAAAAAAGAAAAGATGAAAAATATATATGATGCAAAGGATAAAGTGATAAGGATGTGAATTGGCTGGTCGTGAGGGTTCCGTCAATTCGTGCCCTTATTTTTGTTTTTGCGAGAGAAGAGACGAGAGAAACGAAAAAGGAAGAGGCATCACCATGAAACAAACCACCAAGCAGACAAAATTTATTTTTGTGACCGGCGGCGTTGTGTCGGGTCTCGGCAAGGGGATCACCGCGGCGTCGCTCGGCAGACTTCTCAAAGAAAGAGGACTCAAGGTTGCGGCGCAGAAATTGGATCCGTATATCAATGTCGATCCCGGAACGATGAGCCCGTATCAGCACGGCGAGGTTTTCGTCACGGAGGACGGAGCGGAAACCGACCTGGATCTCGGGCATTATGAACGGTTTATCGACGAAGACCTGAATCGTTTTTCCAATCTGACTTCCGGCAAGGTATACTGGAATGTCCTGAATAAGGAACGCCGGGGTGAATATCTCGGAGAAACCGTGCAGGTGATTCCTCACATTACCAATGAGATCAAATCGTTTATCTACAATGTAGGGCGCGCGACGGACGCGGATGTCGTCATCACGGAAGTCGGCGGTACGACCGGCGATATCGAAAGTCAGCCGTTCCTGGAAGCGATCCGTCAGGTCGGACTGGAGGTCGGTTCGGGCAATGCGCTGTTCATTCATGTGACTTTGGTTCCGTATCTGCACGGCTCCGATGAGCACAAGAGCAAGCCGACGCAGCATTCCGTCAAGAATTTGCAGGGTCTCGGCATCAAGCCGGATATCATCGTCCTGCGCGCTGACGAAAAACTGGAAGACAGTATTTTCAGGAAGATCGCACTGTTCTGCAATGTCAAGCCGGACTGCGTGATCGAAAACATCACCATCCCGGTGCTGTATGAAGCGCCGCTGATGCTGGAAGCCCATCATTTCTCGGATATCGTATGCAGGGAACTCGGCATCGAAGCGCCGACCCCGGACCTCGCGGACTGGAAAGCGCTGGTGGACAAGATCCACAGCGCGGAGCGCACGGTGATCATCGGACTGGTCGGCAAATACGTTCAGCTGCATGATGCGTATCTGTCGGTGGCAGAGGCACTGCGGCATGCAGGCTACGCCTATGGCACCAAGATCGAGATCCAATGGATCGACTCCGAGGGCATCAACGAGCAGACCGTGGAAAACATCCTGTCTCAGTGTGACGGTGTGATCGTCCCGGGCGGCTTCGGCAACCGCGGGATCGAGGGTAAGATCCTGACTGCCGCTTACTGCCGCACGCACAATTTACCGTATCTTGGCATCTGTCTGGGCATGCAGGTCGCGGTCATCGACTTTGCAAGACATGTCTGCGGCATGGAGGGTGCGAACTCCGGCGAGTTTGATGAGCTGAGCAAGTACAAGGTCATCGACTTCCTGCCGGATCAGAGCCATCAGGTGGATAAAGGCGGCACCCTGCGCCTGGGCGCTTACCCTTGCAAAATCGCCGAGGGCACACAGATGTACCGCTGCTACGGCACTGACGAGATCGCGGAGCGCCATCGCCACCGCTACGAGTTCAACAACGTCTACCGGGAAGCACTGGAAGAGGGCGGACTGGTCATCAGCGGCACCTCGCCGGACGGCAACATCGTGGAGACCGTTGAGATCCCGCAGAACGATTTTTATATCGGCGTGCAGTTCCATCCGGAATTCAAGAGCCGCCCGAATAAACCACATCCGCTGTTCCTGGGGCTGGTAGAAGCCGCCCTCGCTAAGAAGGAGACGACGCATGCATAAAGAAATTTACGAAAATCCGCTCTGCGGACGATACGCATCCAAGGAGATGCAGCACATTTTCAGCCCGGACAACAAATTTTCCACCTGGCGCAGACTCTGGATCGCACTGGCTGAAAGCGAAAAGGAACTGGGTCTTGCGATCACGGATGCGCAGATCGAGGAAATGAAGCAGCACATCAACGACATCGATTACGCGAAGGCTGCCGATTATGAAAAAAAGCTGCGGCATGACGTGATGGCGCATATCCACACCTACGCGGATATCTGCCCGACCGCCGGACCGATTATCCACCTTGGTGCGACCAGCTGCTTTGTCGGTGACAATACGGACATCCTGCAGATGAAAGAAGGACTGCTGCAGATCAAGAAACTGCTGGTTAGCCTGATGCGCGCGCTGGCGGATTTCGCGGAGCGCGAAAAGAATACGCCGACGCTGGCCTACACGCATTTTCAGGCGGCGCAGCCGACAACGATGGGCAAGCGCGCTTGCCTGTGGTTGCAGGATTTTTTGATGGACTACGAACGCCTGGAGTTCGAGCTGGCACATTTAAGACTGCTCGGCTGCAAGGGCACGACCGGTACCGGAGCCAGCTTTTTGGAGCTGTTTGCGGGCGATCAGGATAAGGTCCGAGAGCTGGAACGCAAGATCGCGGCGAAGATGGGCTTTGCAGCATGCATGCCGGTTTCCGGCCAGACCTATTCACGGAAAGTCGACAATTTCGTCCTGCAGGTACTCAGCGGCATCGCGCAGAGCGCGAGCAAGATGGGCGTTGACCTGCGTCTGATGGCGCATATGAAAGAATTCGACGAGCCGTTCGAGAGCGGACAGGTCGGTTCCTCCGCCATGGCCTACAAGCGTAACCCGATGCGCAGCGAGCGGATCGTCTCGCTTTCCCGCTACATCATCAACTGCACCGGCAATACCGCGGATACCGCTGCCAACCAGTGGCTGGAGCGGACGCTGGACGATTCCGCAAACCGCAGGATTACGATACCGGAGACGTTCCTGGCTGCTGACGGCATCCTTTCTCTGGCGATCAATGTCATCACCGGAGGCACGGTCTACGACAAGGTGATGGCGAAACATCTGCGCGAGGAGCTGCCGTTCATCGCGACCGAGAACATCCTCATGGACGCGGTCAGCCGCGGCGGCGACCGGCAGGAGCTGCACGAGGTTATCCGGCAGTATTCCCAGCAGGCGGCCAGAGCGGTCAAGGCGGAGGGCAAGGAAAACAATCTGCTGTCCCTGCTTCTGGCGGACGAGCGCTTCGGCCTGAGCGAGGAAAGCCTTGCCGAGGTGCTCGATGTGCGCAAGTTTGTGGGATGCGCGCCGCAGCAGGTGGAGCAGTTCCTGGCAGAATACGTGCAGCCGGTTCTTGACGCGAATCGCGAGCTGGCAGGCGCGGAAGTCGAGATCAATGTATAATAGAGCAATACCGATAAGGAGGTAACACAATGTTAACCGCGATTGTAGGAACAAACTGGGGCGATGAAGGCAAGGGCCGCATGGTCGACCTTCTGAGCGAAAAATATGATATCGTCATCCGCTATCAGGGCGGCAACAACGCCGGACACACGGTCGTCAACGACAAAGGCAAGTTCATCCTGAACCTGTTGCCGTCCGGCATTCTGCGCGATGAGACCGTCAACGTGATGGGACCGGGGATGGTCATCGACCTGGAGCACCTTTTTAACGAGATCAAAATGCTACGTGAGAAAGGAATCGAGATTACACCGAAGCACCTGGTCATCAGCGACCGGGCAACCATCTGCATGCCATATCACAAGATGCGCGACATTCTGGAAGAAGACCGTCTGGCAGACAAGAAATTCGGTTCCACCCGTCGCGGCATCGCGCCGGTCTATGCCGATAAATATATGAAAAAGACCATTCGCATGGGTGATCTTTTGCATACGGAGCATCTCAAAGAGCGCGTGGCCGACCTGGTCGAATGGGAGAACCTGACCGTTGTCGGTGGCTACGCGCACGAACCGATCATCGCAGGCGATATGTATCAATGGCTCGAAACCTACGGCTTCCCGTTCAGAGACTATATCAAGGATACCACGGTTTATCTGGGCGAAGCTGTAAAAGCAGGAAAGAATCTGCTGTTCGAGGCACAGCTTGGCGCGCTGCGCGATATCGACTTCGGTATCTATCCGTATACCTCATCCTCCTCCACGATCGCGGCTTACGCGCCGATCGGCGCAGGCATTCCGTTCTGCAGGGAGGACTGTGTGGTCGGTATCATGAAAGCTTATTCCAGCTGCGTCGGCGAAGGCCCGTTCACCTGCGAACTCTTCGGAGAGGAGGCCGATAAACTCCGAGAGGCCGGTGGTGAATACGGTGCCGCGACCGGTCGTCCGCGCAGAGTTGGCGGTTTCGACATCGTGGCATCCCGCTATGGCACGCTGATGCAGGGCGCGACCGAGATCGCGCTGACCAAGCTTGATGTGCTGTCCTATCTGGACAAGATCCCGGTCTGCACGAAGTATGAAGTCGGCGGGGCGCTGACCGATCACTTCCCGACCGGCAGCGCATTGGCAGAGGCAAAACCGCATTATGAATATGTGGAAGGCTGGCATTGCGACATCTCCGGCTGTCGCAGCTTCGATGAACTGCCAGAAGCCGCACGCAGCTATGTCGAAATGATCGAAAAGGCCGTCGGCTGTCCGATCAAATACGTTTCCGTCGGCGCAGGCAGAGAGGAATATATCGAAAGATAAAAAAAGCTTGACATAACAGGAGGTTTCGGGTATAGTAATTAGGTAACGAAGAAGAAGTTATCCGCTTCTCACCTGTGAGGCCGCGTCGCCGCCATGGGTTGATATGTTGAAACTTACGCGTTTGTGCGTACTTGAGAGCGGATACTTTTTGTATCCGCTTTTATGATTTTAGGAGGTGCGACCATTAGTAAGGAAAATCTGATCAACGAAGAAATTCGTGATAAAGAAGTAAGAGTCATCGATACGGACGGAACGATGCTGGGTGTGATGCCGACACAGCAGGCGCTGGAGCTGGCAACCGAAAAGAAGCTGGATCTGGTCAACATTTCACCGAACGCCAAACCGCCGGTCTGCAAAATTCTCGATTACGGGAAATATCGCTATGAGCTTCAAAAAAAAGAAAAAGAGGCCAGAAAGAAACAGAAGACGACTCAGGTGAAAGAGATCAGACTGAGCACTTTCATTGAGGAGCACGACATTCAGGTCAAAGCCAATACCGCAGCCAAATTCCTCAAGGACGGCGATAAGGTCAAGGTCAGCCTGCGTTTTCGCGGAAGAGAAAGAGACTATGCGGCAAAGGGCATGGATGTGATGAAGACCTTTGCGCAGATCGTTTCGGAAGTCGGCGTCATTGAAAAGAAGCCGCTGTTTGAAGGCAGAAGCCTGACGATGGTACTGGGTCCGAAATCGGATAAGTAGCCAATCATCCGTTACAAATTTCCATTAGAATTTATCATAGGAGGACAAATCATCATGGCAAAGAATAAGATGAAATCCCATAGAGGAGCATGCAAAAGACTTAAATTAACAGGATCCGGCAAGATTAAAAGAAATAAGGCATACAAGAGCCATATTCTTACTAAGAAGAATGCAAAGAGAAAAAGAGGCTTAAGAAAAGCTACTGTTTTAACCAGCGCAGACTTAAAGAGAATGCTTAGATCTATGGCAAAATAGTTTGAAATTACGGAGGTAAGAAAAATGGCAAGAGTTAAAAAAGGCGTAAATGCGCATAAGAGACATAAGAAAGTATTAAAATTAGCGAAGGGTTTCTACGGCGCTAAGAGCAAAGTGTTCAGAGCTGCTAACCCTGCGGTTATGAGATCCTTAAGATCCGCATATGTAGGTAGAAAGTTAAAGAAGAGACAGTACAGACAGATGTGGAT
>DJPG01000061.1 GCA_002439735.1 Firmicutes bacterium UBA6418
TCAGACATAGCAGATTATAGCATCCCCCGTCGAATTGTCAATGAGGAAAGTGCGGCGATGCGGTCCTACAGAAAGTTCGGCGATGCGGTCCGAAGCGGCAAAAGGCCGCCCGCTCCGCGAGCCTTACCGGCTTGCGGAGCGGGCAAAGCGAAGTTCAACTTCTGTCTATATCGTCGGGTATGATCCGGCGCGGCTTTTTTGCGCAGGCGGGACAGCCGCTTCCACCGTACCTGTTGTCAGGAGAAGCTTGCCACTCGTGACCGCAGGCACTGCACTTCCACCACACTTTTTTGTTCGAACGCGCAGCGACCTCCTGCGGCGGCTTCACATTCTTTTCATGATTCCATTCCTTCAGCAGGTCGGGGCGCTGCTCTGCGATGCTTCCCAATCTTTTTGAACGATCTGCACAATACGGACAATTATGTCCTCTTCTGCTCCGATTGCTGACGGATGCCTTCCATTCATGTCCCTTCTCACAGCGCCACCAGACGTTTTTTCCGCTTCCCGGGGTCACATCCAGCGGCGTCAGTGTTCCGTTTTTCTCAGGATGCCATTGTGCGGCGATGGTAGGATAATAGGCCTGCAAACAATACTCCGTACTTGGGCGGTGTCCGGAACAATAAGGGCAGCTATCGCCGCGGATCGCCCGCTTGGCGATCGTAGTTTCCCATTCATGCCCTTTCCCACAACGCCACCAGACTTTCCTTGCAGACCGTGCCGTTACCTGATCCGGTGTCAGCGGTGCATTTTTCTGGCAGTCCCATTGAGGCATCAACTCCGGGTGCGTTACAGATAGCCGCAGATGTTTATGATAATCACAATACTGGCTGCGAAGGATCCCTTCTCCTTTTTTCTGGCGGTCTTTCACACTTGCCTGCCACACAAACTCCCCGCGCCGCCACCAATACTTTTTTCCGGAACGGTAAAACACCTGGTCCGGTGTCAGCGGAAAGTTGAGCTCAGTGTCCCATTCCTGTGCCAGTTCCGGATCTCGTCCAAGCAGGGAATTATCCGAGCAAACGGCTCGGTCATTGCAAAACGGGCAGCATCTTTCCGGCGCCATTTTATAAAGGTCACCAGGTGTTCTTTGCCACTCATGCCCTCTCTTGCATCGCCACCAAAACATTTTATTGGATCGGACTGTTACGTCCTCCGGTACGCGCGGCAGGTTTTTAGTCGGATGCCAGATCTGCACAAGCGGAGAATCTGCCAGCCAGTCCTTGGTTTTGGCATAGCAGTCAGGGCATCTGCTTTCACGGGAACTGGTGCGGGAATAGATGCCTGCCTTCCAGACATGGCCCTCTTTACATTGCCAGTATACTTCCCTTTCAGAGCCGGGAAGGACATCATACGGCGTCAGCGGCAGATTCAGTTTTGGATGCCACTGCGCAGCGATCTCTGGTCGGACCGTTGCCAAACAATTCTTTTCGTAGGCCCGAAGATTTGCGCAAAACGGGCAATTTGAATGCTGCTTGGTCCGATTCGCGATCGTCGCTTCGTATTCCTGATGGCATTTGGGGCAATGCCACCAAACCTTTCGTGATGATCCGGTCAGCACTGTATCCGGCCTATCCGGGTTTTTATGGCTCCACTCCTGTGCAATTTCAGGATGTTCCACCGCCAAAGAGCGCTTTTTCCGCTCATGAAAATACATCTGATCGATCTTATGTTGATCCTGCCAGTGGTGAAAATCCAGCGGCGGCAGATCAAGATAACGAAACACCGCCGCTATCATCTGATCAAGATACTGTTTGCGTTCATCAAACTGATACAAGATCTCGTTCTTTCCAATGAAGACCGGCTCAGATAGCTCTTTGCTGTCGCAAATGCGAAGCACCTCGTACCCCACCTCTCGCAGCGCCTTGTCCTTTCTTTCCGCCCGCTCTCTGCTCGCCTTCCCGCTGTGATAATAGTAGCCGTCATGTTCCAACACCAGCTTACGTTCGGGAAGGAATATATCCAATCTGTATCGTTGGAACGGCTCTTCGCATCTGCAGCTTTGGCAGGCCTGCCGCAAATAATAAAATAATGCCCGCGCCGGATAGGACATCTTGAATTCTTTATTGCACTGCGGACACCCCCGTCCCAAAGTCGTACGGTTCGATATCTTTGCCTGCCATTTGTGTGCAGGATTGTAGGTGCATTGCCACCAGACTTTTTGGTTGCCTTGCGGCGAAAAATCCTCCGGTTTTTGATCTCTGTTTAATACATAATCCCACTCTGCGGCAATTTCCGGATATTTTTCGGCCAGATTGTACGTTGCTGATATACGCTCGCCAGAGCAATACGGACATATTGGAACGCCTGATTTGCGTGCCTGATCTGCTGTCTTTGCCCGCTCGCAGACATCAGACTGCCACCGGTGATTCTTCGCGCACCGCCAGTAAACGTTCTGCTTGGAATGGGGGGAACATTCTTCTGGGGACATCGTATTCTTTTCGCTGTCCCATTCTTCCTTAAGTTCGGGATACTCCGTTGCAAGATTATAAAACGGGCTTGGTCTTCGATGCTCGCAAAATGGGCAGGTCTGGACCAAGGGACGGTTTGTGATATTGTTTAGCGCCCGATTCCATGACAGGCCGCAGACATGGCAGCGAAACTGTACTCGCTTGCTCGATGAAAATCCTATCTCATCCGGTGGGAGCAGATTATCCCCTTCCTGATAAAAATGGAGCAGCAGATAGGCTCGTTTTTGAATGCACCAGTTCTGAAAACTCTGTGTAAATCTCATTTTCTTTATTCCTTTATTAAATAAAAATGGTGTGCAACGGATTATACAGTACCAACCAAAGGAAAACAAGCCTTTCCCAAAAGCAGAGCCATCCCGGGCATCTTGTTTTAGTTCTTTCTTTCCATTACCTCCAAATTCCCAAATAATCCGTTTTAATCAGATTTTTATTCTTAAAATCGCAATGTGCTCCCATCCACGGTCCGGCATTCTTTTCCATTCCGAGCGGTAACAGGGCGCTGTTTTTTCGTTATTGGAGCTCCATTATATGACTGGCACGAGATTTGCTTTCAATAATTGCAGGTACTCTGATATAATCCTATGAAACAGAGAGATGTACCAAACCAAATCAAGAAAGAGGGAGAAATATGCAATACTTCGAAGCGCTTACAAGTTGGCTATGGGGCACCCCGCTGCTGGTCATCATCATTGCCTGCGGCCTGATCTTCTCGATCCGCAGCAAGTTCTTTCAGATCGTGCATTTAGGTCTGATCATCCGCAACCCCTTCAAAAAGGATCCCGAGCTCAAGGACAGCAAAAACAGTCTCACTCCGTTCCAGGCAGTTTCCATCGCGGTCGGCGGCAGCGTCGGCGTTTCCAACATCTCCGGCGTCGGCACGGCGATCGCCACCGGTGGCCCTGGCGCCCTTTTCTGGCTGTGGATCGCTGCTCTGATCGGTATGATCATCAAAATGGCTGAGGTCTCGCTCGCCGTTTATTACCGCCGCACCAACCCGGATGGCACCTTTACCGGCGGCCCGACATATTACATGGAGCGCGGTCTCGGTGAGCAGCGCGGCTGGAAGGGCTGGAAGATTCTTGCCATTCTCTTTGGCTTCGGCATTTTCATGAATCTCTTCATCTCCATCCAGAACTACACTGTTTCTGAGGCGATCGGCTCCACCTTCGGTATTTCCTATCTTATTCCCGGCGCGCTGCTCTTCATCGGCGTTCTGGCCATCAGCATGGGCGGCGTGAAGAAGGTCGGTCAGATCGCCAGCTATCTCGTCCCGTTCATGTGCGTTTTCTATATCGTGTGCGTGGTCATCGTCCTTGTAATGAACGCCTCCGCGATCCCCAGCGCTTTCGGCATGATCTTTGCCAGCGCGTTCACTGGAAAAGCTGCCGTCGGCGGTTTCGCCGGTGCGACCGTCGCCGCCGCCATGCAGAAGGGCTTTGCCCGTTCCGTTTACTCCAACGAAGCCGGTTGGGGCACGAGCCCCATGGTCCACGCGACCGCCAACACGAATCATCCCATCAAGCAGGGTCTGCTCGGTGCGTTCGAGGTCTTTATGGACACGATCGTCGTCTGCTCCGCGACCGGCCTTCTGGTCATCATCACCGGCTACTGGGACAGCGGTTTACAGGGCGCGACCCTCACACTGACGGCACTGGAAGCCAACGTCGGCTTTATCGCCCGCATGATCGTCGCCATCTGCATCTATCTCTTCGCCCTCACGACGGGTACCGGCTGGTGCACCTACTACCAGTGCGTGCTCGGACACATGATCGGCGACAGCAAGGCTAAGCCGTTTTTACTTAAGCTCTGTGCTTTTCTCAATCCTCTGTGCGGCTTTATCTGCACGCTCGTCACTGTGATCGCCGGCGGCACACCTGCCGAGATCTGGGTCTTTGCGGATTTCACGACGGTCATCCCGACGTTTGTCAACGTTGCGGTCCTTCTGATCCTCGGCAGCAAGTTCATCGAGCTTCTCAAGGACTACAAGGCAAGATATCTCGGGATCGGTCAGGTCGACCCGAATTTCTCGCTGTTTTATGAGGACGAAATAAAGAAAAAAGCTCAGAAGTGATCTTTTTATCGGGAAAGTGAAAGGAACCTGTCTATGGGAATTCGTTATACAGACGCCTTTGACCTCCAC
>DJPG01000046.1:0-395 GCA_002439735.1 Firmicutes bacterium UBA6418
CTACTTCTCTCCCGGCTCGTTCTCGGTCATAAAGCCTGCTTTTTTGAGGAAAGCATCGACTTCATAGCGCGGCTTTTTGCTAATTGCGTGGCGGCAGCGCGGCGTCCAGCCGCGGTCGCTTCTTCCGCCGGAAGCCTGGAGGAAGTACTCCCGCACTTCTTCTTCATAGTTTGCCAGCTGCTGCTGGTTCGGGAGTGCCGGATATCGATCCGTATCGCAGATCAACGTTTCCGCAAGGCGCGGGCGCTGCGGCGGTACGGTCTTCGGATAGCCCAGGCAGAGCAGGAACATTGGGAAGACCATCTCCGGCAGATCAAAAAGCCGGGCCATCTTTTCAGTCTCATTGCGCACGCCGCCGACCGGCACGCCGCCGAGACCCAATGCCTGCGCGGCAA
>DJPG01000046.1:460-15099 GCA_002439735.1 Firmicutes bacterium UBA6418
TCCGTATTATGCAGGACATGCGGATCATCCGGTTTCACCAGCACCTCCTGCCGGTAGAGGTCCGCACAGAACAGAAGCACGAGCGGCGCCCGGATGACCCATTCCTGCCCGCCCGCGTATTCCGCAAGCGCTTCCCGCTTCGCCGGATCTTCCACGCGGATGATCGAATACGCCTGCAGATAGCTGGAAGTCGGCGCTTTCTGCGCGCAGGCAAGGATGGTATGCACGGTCTCTTCATCTACCGGTTTGTCCAAAAATTCCCGCACAGAGCTGTGCGCGAGCAAAAGATCGATCGTTTCGTTATGTCTGATTGCTGTCATTTTTGTATCCTTTCTATTTTTCGCGTTTCCTTTTGTATCATCTAAATCATATTTCCTTTATTATGATATACTTTTTCGCAAAAAACAATCTACATTTATGGAAAAAACTTTTCTCACAAAAGCAAAATTCGCCCCGTGCATATACAGAGCGACTCCTGCTTTTGGCTTTATACTTTTTTCATGTTGCTTTTATCGTCAACCCCTGTTATAATAAAAGCAAGAGGACAGTTTCGACTGACCTTTGCGGGTTAATCCCTTTTACGGGATATGCCGCTCTTGGTGGTAGCAGGAGCGGCTTTTTTCATGCTCGAAATCGTAATTCTTAATCGCTTAAGAGTTATCGTAATCTTCACATTATCAGCTCCTTTCACAAATCCATACCCCAATCGGTAAGTTGAGAAAGGCCAGCCGCTCTTTGAAACTATTCCTCTTGCTGTTCACATCTTATCACAATTTATTGTCAATACCTAGAATTAATTGCCTTTTTTAACATTTATTCAAAGAGCTCTTCAAACTCGGTAATGTCCACTTCTTCGCCTGCGTGTCTTCTCGCCAGTGCTTCTTTGACACGGTCAAAGACGTCTTTTGTCAGGTTCGACTTGCGGATGATCAGCGCAACGAGCACCATGGCACCGCCCGGGATCACGACAAACGCGTTCTCTACCCATTCGAGAGCCAGCGGCGTCTGCACGGCGAGTTCACTGTTAAAGCCCGCAAGCTCCAGAATCACGCCCAGCATCTGCAGTCCGACCGCGATCGAAATGGATTCGGATAAGGCCTGCAGGGAAATGACCGCGCCCGAATGCTTGACGCCGGACAGCAGTTCCTCCACCTCGCACACGTCGTAGATCATGGACGGCATCAACTGCCAATAGGTCGCGTTGGCGGCCGCGTACAGCAGGCACACGAAGATCAGCATCGGATAGGAATCCACGCCGATCAGTTTCGCAGCGATCATCAGAATGCCGCAGATCGCCATCACGCTTTTGAAGAGGTCCTTTTTATCGACCTTCGTGCCCAGCTTTGCGATGAACGGCACCGTTGCCACGCCGAAGACCGTGATCATCATCAGGACCGCCGAAATCGCTTTTTCATCCATCCCCATATGGAAGGTCATGAAAAAGACACGATCCGAGGAAAATGTGATGTTGGCGATCAGATACGCCAAGCTGGCGCCGATGATGATCTGTACCGGCTTCATCTTGATCAGCTGCCAGTATTCCTTGAACATCGTCACATAGGCCTGCAGAATGTTTTCCCGCCGCTTCGGCGGCTTCACAAAGTCCTTTTGATCATCATTCTTGATCGACCAGGCACAGATCAGCAGCGCCGCGCCGCCGCAGGCGCCGACCATCAGACCGACGAGCGTCCAAGAACCGGCGAGCGTTTTCCCGCGGCTCACGCAATAGTCCACCAGGATCGACGGCAGCACCATGCCGATGCACATGCCGACCTGATTGAATAGGTAGGAAAAAGAACGCAGAACGGTCCTTTCGTTGTAATCGTCCGTCAGATCCGAGCCCCATGCCATATACGGCACAAAGAAGGACGAGAAACAGGTCCAGTACAGCAGCACCATGACCAAATAGTAGATCACTTTGATCATCGGCGACGCGTCGATGGCCGTAAACAGCAGCGTCGTGATCACCGCCACCGGAATCGCCGCGCACAGCAAGAACGGTTTTCGCCTTCCGAAACGCGTGATCGCGTGGTCAGATTCAAAGCCCACGATCGGCGCACAGAGCGCTTCCCAAATGGAACCGGCCGCGCAGATCGCGCCGGCCACCGCCGGACTGATCCCGGCAACGGTTGTCAGGAACAGCAGCAGATAGGTGCCTGCCAGCATATAGAGCGCATTATCACAGGTTCCTCCGATCCCGTAAAATAGTTTTGTTTTAAAAGGGAGTTTCAATTTTATCACCTCTTTCATTTTCACCTACTATTTTAAGGTATACAGTAACCATATAGTCAAGATGATTTTTTGGAAAAATTGACAAAAAACCGGCAGAAAACCGGTTTTTTTGACTGATTGTTTGTGCTTCGTTTATTCCCCGATGTATTCATCGTAGCTGCAGAGCTTGTCGACGATGCTGCCGTCCGGTTGGATCTCGATGATGCGGTTGGCGATGGTCTGAATGAATTCGTGGTCATGCGACGCGAACAGCACGCCGCCCTTGAAGCTGATCAGACCCTCGTTGACCGCAGTGATGGATTCAAGGTCGAGGTGGTTGGTCGGCTGGTCAAGCACCAGCATGTTAGAACCAAAGAGCATCATCCGGGAAAGCATGCAGCGCACTTTTTCGCCGCCGGAGAGGACCTTGACCGGTTTGTAGACTTCATCGCCGGAGAACAGCATCTTGCCGAGGAAGCCGCGCAGGAAGGTCTCGCTGGTGTCCTGCGAATACTGCGAGAGCCATTCGACCAGATTCCGATCACAGCCGTTAAAGAAGTCCGAGTTATCCAGCGGGAAATACGAGGTCGCGATAGTCACGCCCCATTTATAGCTGCCCGCGTCCGGCTCCAGTTCGCCCATGATGATCTTGAACAGCGTGGTATTGGCGATCTCGTTTTCACCGACAAAGGCGATCTTATCCCCGTTGTTGACGCGGAAAGATACGTTGTCGAGCACCTTGACGCCGTCGATGGTCTTGGAGATGCCCTCCACCTGCAGGATCTCCTTGCCCGGTTCCCGATCCATCTTAAACCCGACGAACGGGTAGCGGCGCGAGGACGCCGGCATTTCCTCAACGCTCAGCTTATCCAGAAGCTTACGGCGCGAGGTCGCCTGCTTGGACTTGGATTTATTAGCGGAGAAACGCTGGATGAAAGCCTGCAGTTCCTTGATCTTTTCTTCGTTCTTTTTGTTCTGATCCTTGATCATGCGCTGCACCATCTGGCTGGATTCGTACCAGAACTCATAGTTGCCGACGTACATCTTGATCTTGCCGTAATCGACATCGACGATGTTGGTGCAGACCGTATTGAGGAAATGTCTGTCGTGGGAAACGACCAGCACGGTTCCCGGATATTCCATCAGGAAATCCTCCAGCCACGCGATGGCCTTGACGTCCAGATGGTTGGTCGGCTCGTCGAGCAGGATGATGCCCGGATTGCCGAACAATGCCTGCGCCAGCAGGACTTTGACCTTTTCCTTGGCAGTCAGACTCGCCATCTGGCTGTAGAGAATGTCCGCCGATAAGCCCAGACCCTGGATCAGGCGGCTCACGTCGGACTCCGCTTCCCAGCCGTTCATTTCCGCAAATTCGGATTCCAGTTCTGCGGCGCGCATGCCGTCTTCGTCGCTGAAATCTTCTTTCATGTAGATCGCGTCTTTCTCTTTCATCACGTCGTACAGGCGGCGATTGCCCATGATGACGGTATCGAGCACCGTGAATTCGTCAAATTCGAAGTGGTCCTGTTTGAGTACGGACATACGCACGCCCGGCTTGAGCGACACGTCTCCGGTCGTCGGTTCGAGGTCGCCCGAAAGGATGCGCAGGAACGTGGATTTGCCCGCGCCGTTCGCGCCGATGATGCCGTAGCAGTTGCCCGGCGTGAATTTGAGATCCACATCCTTAAACAGCGGCTGACCGCTGAAGTTCATACTGACATTGGTAACTGTTAACATTGATATCTCCTTTAGTATGTCTTATTCTTTCTGTATTTCATCCTTGTAAAAACGATTGTATTGTATTATTTTTTTCCCGGTGCTGATCCTATACTTTTCTTTATACAACAACGTATACTTCGGTTGATTCCGTGTATAGTCTCTGCCTTCTTTCGGAAAAAAAGACCTGCAATCATAGATTTCGTCTACCTCTTTTTGCGCAAGAAATATGTTGACCTCCTTATTTTCATGCGGTGTTGACAGTAAGTAGTCTGCTTCTATTAAGGAAAAGTTATTTTTCTTCGCATTATATCGAAAGATCAGTTCATTGTTGTCAAGAAACTGCTCGATCGCAGCCAAAGGTGCAAACCGATTTTTTATTTGTGAAAAATAGCGGCTCTTATGGAGATCTTCATCTGAAAGATCTCCCTGTAAAATGGCCTGAAAAACTCGTGCTCTGCTTTGTTTTGCAATCCGTAAGTCTTTTAATTTTCCCAATCCCATAAGATGGTGAAAGTCTTTATCCGCAAATTCTATGGTAAGCGTCGCAGTTTTTCCTTTCCTTCCGATGATGATATGATACCGCGTATCCAATAGATTATAGAATGCAGCCGCACATTTCTTATCATTCAACAATATGAATATAACTTACCCCAATGTGCAAACAGTTTTGGCTCTCGCTGTCTTACAGTGCCTTTGGGACTTCGTGGCTCTAAGCCCACTTATCCGCTATACAAGCCTTCGTATTAGATTTCTGTTCGTCAGGCTGCGGTTTTGCTATTGCTTCTTCTCGCCCACACCTCACGATGTGAACCTTGCAAGTCGCTATCGGGTTCGCTGGCCACTACGCCCCTTGTGGACTTTCACCACAGACGAACGGCATGCCCGTCATACTTAGAAAAACCGCCTTGAAAATCAAGGCGGTTTTGAGCATTTTCTTTCGGGTTAACCCTACTCCGGCTTGAGGTTATTACTCAACCCCTACTGAAAGCTCTGCATAGCAAGGCATGCCGGTACGCTGCTATGCTTCATCGCTTTGACAGACACACGCCGTTGTCTGTCTCTGTTATTATGATACGGAATTCTACAGATGATGTCAAGCTTTTCGCTTATTTTACCGCCGATTTTTTTCCGACAGGATCCGACATCGCATGCCGCCTCTCATGCCTGCGGTTCATCCAGTCTTTGCAGAGCTCTTTTGAACTGTACCGCGAAGATGGACACTGTGAACAGGACAGCGACGCCGTCGGCTGCGGGTTCCGCGGTGTAAACTGCCATGGTCTGATCCGCCATCAGATGCGGCATCAGATAGATCAACGGGATCAGCAGCATGAATTTACGCAGGATCGCCACGATGATCGAGCAAACGGCGTTTCCGGTAGACACGAAAGTCATCTGGCAGGCGATCTGCACGCCGAAGATGAACAGCGCCCCACAGTAAACGCGCAGCGCCTTTGCGGTGAATCGAATCAGCTCGGCGTCGTTGGTGAACAGGCCGGCAAAGGCAACCGGAAACAGCTCGATCAGCGCCCACAAGCTCACCGCGTAGATCACGCTGACCGTCAGCAGTAGTTTGAAAGTCTGTTTGACACGCGCTTTATTTTGCGCGCCGAAATTATAGCTGCTGATCGGCTGCGCACCGTGCGTGATGACCGTCGGGACCGACAGCTTCAGTAAGAGCCTGCCGACCGGTTCTGTTCCGAGAAAGGTTTTATTTGCTGGTGTTTGTTCCATGATGATTTCCTCGAAAAAAGGATCCCCCGGGTCTTGCGTTACCCGAGGGATCTGTGATAATCTGTTTTTTTGAAATCCGTCAGCACTTAGCTGAAAAATTCTTTGAACTTTTCTTTGAAGCTATTTCGCTTCTGATAGCACTCTTCGGTGACAACCTTACCCATGTCTTCGATTGCTTTTTTCTGCTTATGATTGAGTTTGGTCGGTACTTCCAGGTTGACCTTAACGTAAAGATCACCCTTTGCCTCTCTTTTGAGGTATTTGATTCCTCTGCCCTTCAGGCGGAATGTCGTTCCGGGCTGCGTTCCAGCCGGAACCTTATAGGAAACCTTTCCCTCCAGCGTCGGTACGATAATATCCGCGCCGAGCGCCGCCTGGTCGAAGCTGATTGGGATCTCCAGATGGAGATCTGCGCCACTGCGCTTGAACACTTTATGCGGTTTCACGTTCAGCACAATGTATAAGTCGCCTGCAGGTCCGCCGTTGATACCCGGCTCTCCCTGACCTCTGATCGGAATGACGGATTCATTGTCGACACCCGCCGGAATGTTTACGGAGATCGTAACCGTCTTGCGGATCTTGCCCTGACCTTTGCAATCCGGGCAAGGTTCCTCGATGATCTTGCCGCTGCCACCGCACTCATCACAAGTCGTGACGGACTGGAACTGTCCGAACGGCGTTCTCTGCATTTGCGTGATTTGACCGCTGCCGCCGCATTTCGGGCAAGTCTTTTTGGATGTACCCGGTTTTGTACCTTCGCCTTTGCATGTCGGGCAGATTACAAACTTCGTTAGTTCAATTTTCTTTTTTGTGCCGAATGCAGCCTCTTCAAAGGTAATGGAAATTGCCTTTTGCAAATCCTTGCCCTTGCGTGGCTGATTTGCGCGTCTCTGGCTGCTGCCTCCGCCGAAGCCGCCAAAGCCGCCGCCAAACATATCAAAGATATCCTCAAAGCCTCCAAAACCACCTGCGCCGCCGCCAAAACCGCCAAAGCCACCGAAGCCGCCTGCGCCGCCGCCCATACCATTCGGATCTATCCCTGCATGACCGAATTTATCATACTTGCTCTTTTTATCGGGGTCAGACAGAACGCTGTAAGCTTCATTGACTTCTTTGAATTTTTCTTCTG
The DNA here is from genome assembly GCA_002439735.1 of Firmicutes bacterium UBA6418. GTDB lineage: Bacteria > Bacillota > Clostridia > Peptostreptococcales > Anaerovoracaceae > CAG-238. The sequence continues at coordinate 7,251 of DJPG01000046.1, forward strand.
CTTCCTTGTTTCCGGGATTTTTGTCAGGATGATACTTCATAGCCATCTTACGGAAAGCCTTCTTGATTTCCTCTTCACTGGCGCCCTTTTGCAAGCCAAGCACTTCATAGTAATCGCGTTTTTCTGCCATAATAAACCTCTCTCATGACGCCCTAAACGCCGGAGCAAATGCCCCAGCGTCTAGTGCCATGTTCTTCTATCTACAATTATTTATCTTTGTCATCATCTACCACAGTGTAGTCTGCGTCAACAACATTGTCATCTGCAGAGCCTGCCTGCGTGTCTGCTTCCGCGCCTGCCGTGCCTGCCGCGTCAGCACCTGTGCCGGCTGCCTGTGCTGCCTGCGCCTGTTCATACAGTTTCGTGGAAATGATATGGAACTTTTCAGTCAACGCTTCGGTCTTTTCCTTAATATCTTCTGCGGTTCCGTTGTCAAGAGCTGCCTGCAGCTGATCCTTGGCTTCGGTAATATGCGCCTTTTCATCTTCGGAAATCTTGCCTTCCAGTTCCTTTAAGGATTTTTCGGTTTCATAGATCAGAGATTCTGCTCTGTTTCTAAGCTCAACCTCTTCTTTTCTCTTCTTATCCTGCTCCGCGTACTGCTGCGCTTCCTTTACTTTTTTGTTGATCTCGTCTTCCGAGAGATTTGTAGAAGAAGTAATGGTAATGCTCTGCTCCTTACCGGTTCCCATATCCTTCGCGCTGACATTTACGATACCGTTTGCGTCAATATCGAAGGTAACTTCGATCTGCGGAATTCCACGAGGTGCCGGTGCGATGCCGGTCAACTGGAATCTGCCTAAGGTTGTATTGTCAGCTGCCATTTCTCTTTCACCCTGCATAACGTGGATGTCAACGGCTGTCTGGTTATCTGCAGCGGTTGAGAAAATCTGGCTCTTCTTGGTCGGTATTGTGGTATTTCTTTCGATCAGCTTGGTTGCGACACCGCCCAGTGTCTCAATGGACAGGGACAGCGGTGTAACATCCAGAAGAAGTACGTCGTGGACTTCACCGGTCAGAACGCCCGCCTGGATCGCAGCGCCGATGGCAACACATTCATCCGGGTTAATGCCTTTGAACGGTTCTTTGCCCGTGATCTTTTTCACAGCTTCCTGTACAGCCGGAATTCTCGTGGAGCCGCCGACTAAGATGACCTTATCAATATCCGCGTTGGTTACGCCTGCGTCTTTCATCGCTTTCTTCATCGGTTCGATGGTTCTCTGTACCAGATGTTCGGTAAGCTGGTTGAATTTCGCTCTTGTGATATCCTCATTCATATGCAGAGGACCTTCGGAAGTTACGGTAATGAACGGAAGATTTACATTTGCCGTTTGAGAACCGGAAAGCTCTTTTTTCGCTTTTTCGGCTGCTTCTTTCAATCTCTGCAGCGCCATCTTGTCAGCGCGAAGATCTACGCCGTGTTCCTTTGCGAACTTGTCAGCCAGATAATTCAACAAAACTTCATCAAAGTCATCGCCGCCGAGGTGGGTATCACCGTTGGTTGCCAGGACTTCGAAAACGCCGTCGCCGAGTTCCAGAATGGATACATCGAACGTACCACCGCCAAGGTCGTAAACCAGAATCTTATGGGATCCTTCTTCTTTGTCCAGACCGTATGCCAGAGAAGCCGCAGTCGGTTCATTGATGATTCTCTTGACGTCCAGACCCGCGATTCTGCCGGCATCCTTGGTTGCCTGCTTCTGCGCGTCGGAGAAGTAAGCCGGTACGGTGATGACCGCTTCGGTTACTTTTTCGCCTAGATAGGCTTCCGCGTCATTTTTTAACTTGGTCAGGATCATCGCGGAAATTTCCTGCGGGGTATAATCCTTACCGTCGATGGTGACTTTATAGTCTTCACCCATATGTCTCTTAATGGAAGAGATCGTCCTGTCCGGGTTGGTAACTGCCTGTCTCTTTGCCGTTTCACCAACTAATCTTTCGCCGTCTTTCTTAAAAGCAACAACGGACGGTGTTGTTCTCATACCTTCTGCATTGGCGATAACTGTAGGTTCGCCGCCTTCTAATACTGCTACGCAGCTGTTTGTAGTTCCTAAATCGATACCAATTACTTTAGCCATTTTATGTTCCTCCTTGATTTTCAAGTTATAATTCTGTTTTTTGTGCGCCGGAAATTTTTCGTTATGCAAGGCGCCGGGCGCGGAACGAAGCGGAATGTACAAAGCGTACATGAGCATCGGATGCGCGGCTGGCAACACAGCAGAACGGAAAATTAACAAGCACTAGTTTGCTACTTTGACCATGACCGGTCTCACCACCCTGCCATTCAAGGTATACCCTTTCTGCAGGATCGCGGTCACCTTGCCGCTTGCATATTCGGTGCTGTCCTCGGTCATAACCGCATTGTGGAAGTTCGGGTCGAAGTCCTCGCCCAAACACTTGATTTCAGCAACTCCTGCTTTATCCAGCACCCCTTGGAGCTGCTTCAAAATCATCTGCATGCCTTCCAGGAACTTGTCGCCGTCATTGCCGGCTTCCAAAGCTCTTTCGAAGTTGTCTATTACATCAAGCAGTTCCTTCACGATTTTCTCGTTCGCGAACGCATAAATGTCACTTTTTTCTTTTTCGGTTCTCCGTTTGAAGTTCTGAAAGTCTGCCAACAATCGCATATATTTGACATTCAGGGCTTCTTCCTCGGGATGACCGGTTTCTTTGTCAGGCTCGGTGGCTTTCGCCTTTGGTGTAGCTTCCGCTTGCTGACCTGTGTCGTTTTCTTTTATTTTTTCCCCTGCGACCTCCGGTTCTACTTCAAAATCCTCCTCTTTTTCAGGAAGATTCTCAGAAACTTCCTCATCGCGCTTTCGCTTGTTTTCCTCATTGCTCATCCTCATTACCTCCGCTTTCGAGTTTAAATGCATTGCTTAAATTATCGGTTAAATATTCAATGATCGATGTGACTTCGCCGTACTTCATTCGCGTCGGTCCGATGACACCGATTTTGCCGACCGGTTTGCCGTCTACGTGATAGCTGGCGGTGATCATAGAACAATCCTGCATGATGTTGTCCGGGTTCTCCTCCCCGATCGTGACAATCACACCATCATCCCGCTCGACCAGCTTTTTGGTCAGTTCCTCTTTTTGACTGAGCATCTCGATGAAGCTCTTAGCCTTGGCGAGATTGTTGTACTCCGGTATGTCGAAGATGTTTGTCAAACCTTCCATATAAAGGTTAACATTCAGCATATCCTCGAGCGTCCGCATGAAGTTCGGCATGACGTCCTCGGCGAGTCCGCTCATCGCAACAATGTCAGTCTCGACATTGGCAATGATATTGTTGGTCAGCGCCTGACTGACGGTCTTGCCCTTGTAGTTGTAGGTCATCGTCTTGGACAGAAGATTCAGGTTCTCCTGCGTGTAAGGCACGCTCATGCGCACCGCCTTGTTGGAAACCTTGCCGCTCTCGGAAACGATCATCAGGATGACCGTCTGCTCATCGACCGGCAGCAGATTGATGTATTTGAGGACATCTTCGTCCTGACTCGGGGTCAGCGCAAAGGATGTCAGATTGGTGATCTCGGAAAGCACGCTCGCCGCATGTTCAATCGTTTTGTTGAAATCTCGCACCTTGCCTGCAAGTCGCTGGGCGATGATGCTCTTTTCCTCTTTGGTCAGTTCCGGCTTCTCCATCAAAGCGTTGACATATAATCGGTAAGCTTTGTCGGACGGAACTCTGCCTGCGGAGGTATGCGGGTGTGTCAAATAGCCCATTTCCTCGAGGTCAGCCATCTCGTTTCGGATTGTCGCCGGACTGTAACCAAGTTCCGGTTTCTTGGAAAGCGTTCTGGAGCCGACCGGTTCTGCTGTCTTGACATAGTCTGCGATGATCGCTTGCAAAACTTTTAGTTTTCGCTCGCTTAACTCCATCTTGCATTCCTCCTTTTTGATTTGTTAGCACTCACTCAACCGGAGTGCTAACCTCTGACAATAATATACTACCCCGTTTTTCGAATGTCAACACATTTTTGTTGAAATTTTTTGTGTAGTTTGCGTGAAGATACGTCCGATGCGCAGCTTCAGCTCGTGCGCGCAAAAAAACCGCACAGAGGGGGGCTCTCCATGCGGTTGTGTGGTTTTTCGTCTGCTGACTGTCGTTTATCCGCGCAGGGCATTGATTTCTTCGGCACTGACGGTATAGACCATCTTGGAATCTTTGAGACGAACGTAATAGCTGTCGCCGGTCCGCTCACCGATCTGCAGGGTGAATTGCACTGCCGTGCTGCTGCCGTCGTCTGCGGTTTCTTCGCCCTTGATCGTGAAGGACATCTGTGGTTTATCCAGACCGTAGGACGCAAGCTCCGACTTATCTGCCTTGTAGTTTACACAGGTTTCAAAGTTCAGACCGCGCACGCCGTCAACGATCTCCTGCGCAGTCGGCGCGGTATCGCTGCTGTCTTCCGCATCGTCGTCCCCACTGTCCGTAACGTCGGTTTCCTCCGCCTCTTCGGTCAAGTCATAGACCGTCGTCTTACCGTCTATCGTCACCCGCAGTTCGGTATCTTCTTCATAGATCGGCAGGCTCTCGGTCTGCAGCAGATCGTCGATCGCATACTGGAAGTCCTCCATATAGTCACCGGAAACCAGGTAAACGGTATCCGTACCCGCAAGCTGCGCGTAATACTCGCTCGAAACATCGTTGTAATCGCCGGTCAGGATCTCGACGGTCGTGTCGTCCGCGGTCGTATAGGAGATCACGCTTTGTGGATCATCTAGTCCATACTGCGTCAGATCCGTCACGTCCTCCAATGTCCGTGTCGCAGTGATATCAGACAGCGCGTACTCCATATAGCTGACGGTGGTCTGGTTGACCGGAAATTCCGCGTCCTCCGGCCACTGCCAGGTGCCGTCCGCATTCTTTTGCAGTGCATAAGTCTCGCCGTCATAGCTCCACGACAGCGCGGTCAAGTCGTCCGATTCTACGGACACGAAGGGGATCTGCGACGCCTCCGCTTCCTTTTGTTCCGCGCGCGCGACCAGCTCCGTCGTCAGCGCGTAGCCGCCGACAGCCAGTACCAGACAGCCCGCGAGGAGCGAAAGCTTTGCGGGACGACTCCATTTTTTCTTTTTCTTATCACTCATATCACAGCCTCGCTTCCTATTTCTTTCTGCGTTTCAGCCATACGATGATGCCGCCTGCCAGAACAGTGACCGGGATCAGCACGACCATGACCAGGGTCCAGCGGCCGGACTGCGCCGAAGTGAGCGTCAGATACTCGTAAGAGATCGTCTTGGCGTGAATGCTGATCGCATCCTCCATTTCACAGAGCCAACCCATCGCATTGGTCACAAAATCGGTGTTACCGCCGGAAACCAGCTGATCGATCTGACTCTCCACCAAGGTACTGCTGGTGATCCACACCATCTTGCTTTCACCGGTATCCGTCTGCTCGGTGATCGCGACAGCCAATGCAAAGCCATCCGTATCCGCGCCAATGTCACCGGCTTCTTTTTCAGCATTGGTTGCCAGGATCCCGTCTGCCTTAGAATAAGCGCCTGCCGTTGTGGAAAGCAGCGCGGTCACACTGACATCGCTGCTTTCCTCTCCATCTGGCGCAGTCATCTCGAGTCCCTGCGCGATCGGCATCAGCACGTAATAATTGCCGCTGATCAGAGGATCCGTAATCTCGTGGCTTTCCAACTGCGGGATCAGATAATTCGGATAGTTGGACATGTAATGGCTGTTATCCTTCTCGACGACCATACCGTCAACAGCCTTAACGCCGCGTTTTTGCATCATCGCATGCAGGTTCGGCAGTTCTTCACTGTCACAGTCGGTGAAAAGCATCAGACTTCCATTTTCTGCAAGATAGGCTTCGATTTTTTCGATCTCTGCCTGCGAAAAATCGGATGCCGGACTGTAGATCAAAAGGCTTTCACAGTCAGTCGGAACCGTTTCCTCCGTCAAAAGATTCAACGGCGTGAGACTGATGTTTTCGGTTTCGAAGCTGCTGACCAGGTTCGACGGCAATTCGTCCTCACCATGGCCGCTCAGGTAGTAAACCTTCGTCTGTGCGGCAGAGGTCACAAAATTAACAGCCGAAGTCAGCGCACCCTCGCCATTGTAGGATGTGACGGTGTTGTAGTCCTCATCGTAGGAGGTTTCATAAATATCGTAGTAGCTGATATAGCGTGACTTGGACGCATCCGCGCTCGTCACGACCAGACTGTTGTTGTAGACATCATCGCTTGTATACTGATAAGCGAAGTTCGGATTGGCTACCGGATCGATCTTCTCGACCTTGATATGCTTGCTGAGATCCTCATAGCGTGTCAGTGTTTTTTGTAACGTATCGTCCTCGTATCCATCCTGTACGATCCAATAGACGTTTACGTCCTCTTCCAGTCCGCTAACCAGTTCTTCGGTCTGCTCACTCAAATCGTAAAGGTCATTCCCCGAAAGATCCGGCTGCGTATAGGTTTCCGGCAACGCCGAAACCAGCAGATTGACGGCAACCAGGATTGCCAGCACAATCGCCGTGGTCGCGGCCGTATAGGTTCCAATGCGGAAATTTTTGGTCTTCACTGCGGCTATCAGGCTTTCTTTGAAAGCGCCTCTCTGCGTTTTCTTGTCTGGCTTGCATCTCTGCTCCGGCTTGCCGCCGTCTTTTTTCTTGCCGAACATCAGCTCCACCTCCTTTTTTCACAAGCCTGTATGGTCAAAAATACAAAGAACGCGATGACCGAAAGGTAAAAGATTACGGAATTCAAGTCTAAAATACCGTAAACAAAGTTGTCCATGCGGTCGAATAAGCACAGGCTCGTGAGGAGTCCGCTGCCGACCGAAACGTAGCTCGCGAGGCTGCTGGAAAAGAAGTTGAGCAGCAGAATCAGAAACGTACCGCCCGCCGCCAACGGCTGGCTCTCCGTCAAGGACGAGATAAACATCCCGATCGCAAGCAGCGACGCGCCGAGCAGCAAAAAACCGATATAAGTCACCAGAATCGTGCGGAAGGACAGGGTTCCGTAAAGGCTCAGCACCAGCGGATAGAGCGCAATGATGAGCATCGGCACAGCAAAGACTGCCAGCAGCGCCAGATACTTGCCGAATACGACCCTAGTCATACCGATCGGCAATGCGTAAAGCAGCTGATCCGTGTGCTGTCTGCGTTCTTCCGCGAAGGTTTTCATCGTGATCACCGGTACGATCAAAAGGAAGATGAAGCTCATATTGCCCAATACATATTCAAAGTTCGCGTAGCCGCCGATCAGGCAGACACTCATCGTATAGATGCCGGCAAACAGCAGCAGGAACGCTACGAATACATAACCGGATACCGATGTATAATAGGAACGCAGCTCACGTTCAAAGATGGCTTTCATCGTTTTGCACCTCCTCTGCATGCTTCTCGCTTGTCTCTGCGTGGGTGTCAGGGGCTGTCGCAGTGCTTGCTGCCGGGGCTTCCGCAAGCCCGATCTCCGCCTGCGGAGCTTGCGCCTGCACAGACTGTGCTTGCTCACCTTGCAGCCGCACCGTTTCGTCCGCAATGGCCTGCGCCTGTTCTTCCGACATCTCGCCGGTCAGCTCCAGGAAAATTTCCTCGAAGGTCATCGGCGCATATTGCTTCTCAAGGTTTGCCGGCGTATCGTCCGCGACCAGCTTGCCGCCCGCGATGATCAGCAGGTGGTCGCAGATCGAGCGCACTTCTGACAGAATATGACTGCTGAGAATGACGGTATGATCCTTGCCGAGCGCGCGGATCAGATCGCGGATCTCGATGATCTGCTTTGGATCGAGCCCGACCGTCGGTTCGTCCAGGATAATAATCTCCGGTCCGCCAAGCAACGCCTGCGCGATGCCGACTCGCTGCTTATAGCCCTTGGACAGATTTTTGAT
>DJPG01000135.1:0-1836 GCA_002439735.1 Firmicutes bacterium UBA6418
CGCAAGATCGTCGCGGTGCCGCGCTGGGAGAGCGCGGAGACCGAGCGGAACTTCTACAACAAAAATAAGACGGTGCATCAGTATGAGGGCGGCGACGGCGTGAAGATCGGCTTCACCAAGGCTTCCGGACGCACGTTGGTAGCCTCCGCGACCCGAGACGATATCTCCTTGATCGCTGTCGTGCTGCGGGACGGAAATTGGTTTGCTGATGCTTACGCGATGCTGGATTACGGCTTCGCGGTGACTGCCGCCGAGAAGAAAGCCGTTTCATAGCTACAGAGACAGATCTGCAGACAGTATGCCGCATGGAAGCGGAAGCAGTATGGAAGTGGTGGCAGCAAAAGGAAAGGAAATGGACGGATGGAATATCGATGTGTGGATGTGGGCACCGAAAAATGCCCGTGTGTGTTAATGGAAGCCGGGCAGTGCTATACCTGCCGCATGAGCCGGGACGGCGTGTGCGCCTGCGGAGAAAACTGGAGAGGACGCTGCCCTTATACGGTCTGGCTGCAGCAGGGCGGTCAAAGACAGCCGGCGCCGCCAAGCTATGAAGCGCCGGTCCTTGCGGTGCGGGAATATGCCCCGCACCTGTCGGTGGTGGCTCTGTCTGTGCCGCGCGGCCTTGCACAGCGCTGCCGCGCGCTCGGCACTTACATCATCGCAGAAAGCCTGGGATGGCAGATCCCTCTGTCCATCCTGCGCAGCAGCTATACCGCGAGGATTGGGCAGTGTGAACGCTGTGAAGATGCAATACAAGACGTGGCCGCCCCAGTATCGATAGCATGCGCGGAAAGCAGCGGCTGCATCGAGATCGCGCTGCAGCCGGCCGGCCCCAAAAGCCGGGCGCTCCTGCAGAACGGGTCTGCGCCCTGGCACGTCCGCGGCCCTTTTTACGGCGGCCTGACGCATTTGGGCAGCGGCGCCTTAGACACAGCAGCGCCGCTGCTGGTCATCGCCAAAGGAACCGCACTTGCGCCGTTTGTCAATGTGATCGATCGCTGGGATCTCTCGAAACTGACTTTGTTGATCGACGATGATAAGCTGACGGCGGATTTCCTCGCGGACTATCTTAAGACCGAGAACGGAGAGAAGATCCCGTGGCAGCCGATCCGCTTAGCATCCGAGATGCCGAAAGCCGCGACCATGCTCCGCGAAAACGAGCAGACCTTGTTCCTGGCCTCGCCGTACTACGCCGCACAGGCAAAAAAAGCCTTTGCTGCGTGCTGCACCATAGGCTGCGCCGCGCAGCACGCGAGCGGTTCCTGCAGCTGCACATTTACCGCGCATGCATGGCAGGCGCAGGGACGCTGCCTGCTGCTGCCGAACCATGCCAACATCTGCTGCGGCATCGGCATCTGCGGCGCCTGCAGCGAGACGGACGCCGACGGTGTGACGGTGCGAAAATGCAAGTGCCAACCGATGCGGAATGTGATAAAATAAGGATAGAAGAAACGCAGTAAGAGCGGAAAGGACCGGGAACAAACGATGAAAAATTTACTGCAAAGTACCACGCAGCTGGCGCAGGCGATCTGGGAACATTATGTCACGCCGCAGCTTGCGAGCGGAGCATACGTGGCGGTCGACGCGACCTGCGGCAGGGGAAACGATACGGTGTGGCTGGCGGAGCGCTGCGCGCGGGTCTACGCTTTCGACATCCAGCCGGAAGCCATTGCCGCTACCCGCAAGGCCTTGCAGGCGGCAGGTGTGTGCAGCATCCGTGAGATATCGCACGCGGCCGGCGTCGGCGATGCATCTGCCGCCGCGCCTGCGGTCACGCTCATCGAAGACAGCCACGCAAACCTTGGCACATATATCCGCGAGCCGATCGGCCTGATG
>DJPG01000135.1:1880-5811 GCA_002439735.1 Firmicutes bacterium UBA6418
AAGCCGATCGGCCTGATCGTCTTGAATCTTGGCTACCTGCCGGGCGGCGACAAAGACCGGACAACTACCGCCGCGAGCACCCTGACCGCCCTGCAGGCCGCCGCTGACCGGCTGGCCGTCGGCGGCCTCCTCTCCGTCACCATGTACTGGGGCCACGAAGCAGGCAAAGCTGAGCGCGAGGCTGTACTGTCCTGGGCGGCCAAACTTGACCGCAGCATCTACCACTGCGTGCATACGGACATGCTCAACCAACCCAACTGCCCGCCGGAGATCCTTTTCGTCACCCGCAAACGATAAGCGCGGCGCTCTCCGATGCCATCCGGGAAACCCTCAGCAAGAACAGGGACGACCTGGCCTACGAACTTGACTTTTCTCCAAAATCCGATATACTTTGAAGAAAGAGGGAATTTCAAAACAATGGGGTTCGGATAAGGATTATGTGAAAGTATGAGTATTGAAACAGTATTAGAACAATATCAGAATGTGATCCACTATGAAATCAGCAAGATATTAAACGAATATATTGATTTGTGGGATGACGCGATACAAGAAACGTTTATCAGGATCAACAACAGCTTACCGTCTATTTTACAAAAAGAAGGAAAGCATCAAGAAAACTATATCCGCGTGATCGCCCGCAATGCGGCCAGAACGCTGCGAGCAAAACAGTATTCAGAGACAGAGCGGATACTGTCTTTCGAAGCTTGGAATGAGACGTCCGGTGCAGAGATCATGGACAATCCGCCTGAAATACAGATCGAAACAGCAATGGAAATCTGTTTGAACAAGCTGAAACCGGAAGAACGGGACCTATTGTTCCTAAAAGATGCGGAAAATTTGGGATACGAGGAGATTTCCAAAGCTTTAGGGATTTCGAACTTCTCTTGCCGCAAAAAGGTATCGAGAGCAAGAAAAAAACTGCTGCAGATATTGCGGGAGTCAACGGAAGGAAAAAATGTCATGCGGGGGAGAGTCAAGTATGAAGAAGAATCCATATAGACAAGCGCTGGACGCATTAGAAAAACAATACAGCATAGAAAACGGAACCGCCGAATTATCGGCAAAACAGGAAGAAAGATATCATAAGTTAATAAAAACAATGGATTTTGCGCAAGCCAGCGAGGCGAATCATGAGCCAGTAAAGAGAAGAATCCGTCAAACGAATCGCAGCACCTGGAAACGAGCGGCGATCATACTGCTTTGTGTTTCGACGCTTGTCCTTTCGACAGCGCCAGCGGCAGAGGCATTTCGTTTGCGATTTCAAAAACTTTTTTCATGGGAAAAACCGGGATATTCACTAGTACGCCCGGCAGACAATGACAGCATGAGTCAATGGAATAACTATTTCTATTTTGAACGTTTGCCGGATGGCTATGTTCAAACCTATGCAGAGGATATCGGGCAATGCCGGACCATTGTTTATGAACAAGGGGATAATTCCATTATCTTGGAGCAAAACAATGCGCAGTTTACCGTGTTAATGGATAATGAGGAAACAACATCTGAAGATGTTACCGTGCTGGGGAGCAGTGGAAAATATTACAATAATGCCGAAGATGCGATTTCCACGCTGATCTTCCTGCAAGGAGATCTTATGATCACGATTTACACGAACGGACCGGAACGATTGCAAGGAGAAGATCTGATTCACTGCGTCGATCAGAATCTGATCTACCACAAATAAATATAAATAAATTTTCGGATCTGTCACAAAACCTCCGTCCAAAAAGTAATTCTTAACAAAGGGACTTTTGAAAGGAGGTTTTTCTTTGAAGAAAAAGGAGAGAAAATTTATTTGTTTCGCTTTGCGGATTGTGCTGTTGCTTGCTACTGCCAGTTCTAGTTTTGCAAATACAATTGCACCGCTGTATGTGGAAGTAAACGATGCTAGGTGCGCAATCAACATTGTGTCAGACGGAACGGCAAATGCGCAAATTTCAGTAGGTATATAATGAATTTTTGAAAGAGAAAAACAAATTTAATAGTCTATACGTTAGGAATTTACCTTATGCTTTATTTCAGAGGCAGATGAAAGTAGAGTGGAGAATTTTAAAGAAAATCTGATCAGCTTGTATGAAGAAAGACCGGTTCTCGACTAAATTTTGACGAAAATATCAGAAAGGTGGCATATGAAGATGAAAAAATATATCCGCATGTTAGCGATGCTGTTAGTGGTCAGCTTATTTCTTGCTTCAGGCTGCGGGGAAGGATCGCCAAAGACCAAGGACGGAACAGAGGATCCTGACAAGGATGTGAAAAACACAGCCTACCGTTTATTAGCGGAAAGATTTGAAACATTTCCGGAGAATGCGGCTGTCATATCCTACGAGATCAATCCGAAGGAAACCTTCCGCGTCACAGATGCAGGAGATGAAAAAACGGGCAGGTATGTAGTCCGAGGAGGCTATCAATGTGTCTATGGATGGTCTGAGGAAAAACCAATCTTGGAAATGTCCGTGGAAGCAGATTTTTTGATAGAGCAAGATCCGGAGGGGGACTGGAACATCGAAAGCATTACGCCGGTAAAAATTGAAAGCGATGCGGAAAAAAGAGGAAAAGGCTGGATAACCTCGATCGATGAAAGCAGCAGTGTTTTCTTTATCCGTGCAGAAGAAGCGGATGATAAGCGCCTGAACATACCTGCAGCTGCGAACAAGTTACTTGGCGGACTGATGATGAAACTTTCGGATTATGACAGTGAAAAAGCAACGTTTATGCTGTCGCATGCATCCGCTCAGACATCAGGAATGGAACAGATCGCAATACCAAAGGAACGTAAGGATATAAAGATCTGCTGGAAGATCAAAGACGGGATCGTGGGCTCGTATTTGGGCTACATGGATGGTCTGGGCTATGCGGTTCCGATGCTGCAGGAGAATTTTGAAAGCGAAGACATCACGTTAAATCAAAAACCGCTCTACTTAGTAAAGAAGCAAGACGGGTTTTATCTGGAATCCGACGCTGTGTTTGAAGGCAGAGTAAAGGGACGGATCTTTGAAATCACAAACGGATAGGGAGGCATACCATGAACCGGAAAGGCAAAAAAAGACTTTGGATCCTGTTGGCGCTCATTGTGCTTATCGCTGCGGCGGGCATGGTGTGGCACTGGACGCAGCAGGAACGTTATGCGTCGGACAACCCGCTGTATGGCGCTTTTGTGATCATGGATAAGGAGACCGGATCAGAAATATATCCGGCGGACTTTTTGATCTCCATTGATGTTGCGGCATCGAATGAAGCGCTGGCGGAGAAGGCTGTGCGGGATCAGGTGGACCTTTCCGCGGAGCCGTGGGTTTACTGTTATGCAGAAGATAAGGTATTTCCTGCGGAGTATCAGAAAACGGAGCAAAGCGAAACCGTATCGGTCTGTGAGAACGGCGAAGTCGTCGGTACCTTTACGTGTACGCAGCAAAAGATCGCGGGGATTCCTTTCCATACAGCGTATCAAGGAACCTGGCGAGGGCAGGAACTCACGCTGAAGCGGACGCTGCAGGGCTTTGCCTTTCCGTCCTGAATACTAAAACCGCCCTCCCTTGCATACCTATAAAAGAAGGAATGCAAGGGAGGTTTTTTTATGGGCAAGATTGTGGTCATCGGCGGCGGCTGGGCGGGATGCGCGGCTGCCATTCGCGCGCGTAAGCAGGGACACGAGGTGCAGCTTCTGGAAAAAACAGATCTGCTTTTGGGGCTCGGCAATGTCGGCGGCATCATGCGCAACAACGGACGTTATACCGCGGCGGAGGAAAATATCGCGCTCGGAGCAAGTGAACTATTTGAGATCACAGACCGCCTCAGCACACATAAAGAGATCGATTTTCCGGGGCACCGGCATGCGAGCTTTTATGATGTGGCATTGGTGGAGCCGGAGGTGCGCAGGCTGCTGACGAAGCTGGGCGTGGAGCTGCATCTGATGACGCGCGCCGTCAATGTT
>DJPG01000104.1 GCA_002439735.1 Firmicutes bacterium UBA6418
AAATATTATTTGACTACTGCGGCCTGTCTGGGGATCTTGCGTCGGGCGAAGGAACGTGGCAAGCCGTTGCCGAAGGCGTTAGACATTGCTTTACGGATACAAGCTGGCTTGATTGGCTTGCCGAAAGGCAGAGAGAAAATGGTACCGTTTGATGATTCTGCTGCCCTTGCACAGCCGGGAATACGGCAGCAGACATTTGCCGCGTCTTTTTCCGCTGGCGCCAGCGCGACGGCCGGAACCATCGGCTACGCAGAGGAAGTCGCCCCGACGCTCAAGGGCAGTCCAAGCGGCAACTGTATGCCGTCTGTTATGTGCCTGCACGATCAAGGCGGACAGCGGATGGACGTGTGCGAGAATATGACCGGCACGCTCCGCGCCAGCGAAAAGGGGCATCAGCCCTTGGTATATGAGAACCATGGTGTTGATGCCCGTATCCGGGAATCCAGCGAGATCAGTCCAACAGTCACAGCCCGTTTTGGCACAGGCGGCGGCAACACGCCGCTGGTGCAGGAGCCAAACGAAGTTTACTGTATCGTCGGCAACATCATTGACCGCCAGCCGGAAAACGGCGGCAACGGCTGCGGATATCAGGAAAATCTTGCATACACAATTACAACTTGCGACAGGTTATCTGGATATCCAGATAACCTGTCTAATCCCGAGGATTGAGTTATCCCGAGATTGTCAGTCACCATACTGCTCTTAACTTGAGGCAGGGCGTTTTTTCTGGACATTACATTATCAAACCTCCGAATAATAAATTTGCGGCGGCCGGAAGAAACCAACCGGTCGCCGCCTTGCGGTTATTGCTGAATTGTGGTAAAATCACGCTAATCCATAAAGGCGCTTTATCATCTCCTCATCGTTTTCCCAAATAGGCGAAACGGGACTTTCACTCGAATTCCCAGAGATTTTTTGGATTGCCTGACGTTTTGTTTCTGTATCAGCCCATGCATAGATACGAGTCGTGTTGACATCGGCGTGTCCGAGAAACTCCGAGAGAAGAACGAGCGGCATACCGGCACGATACAAGTGCATAGCTCGGGAGTGTCGGAGTTGGTGAGGATGTACCCGTTTGGGAACTTCAGGGCAAATATGGTTTGCAAGTTCGCCATACTTTTTCATAAAGAGAGACACGGCATCGGTTGACATTCTGGTCCTGCGGCCATGGAGTGTTGTAAAGAACAGGTAGTCACTATTCTGTCTTTGTTCAATGGGATGAACGGTATCCATATACTCTTTGAGAAGGGTACTCATACTCGGGGAAATCGGTACCACACGCATTTTGTTTCCTTTTCCAGTGAGGCAGATTGCAGTATACGATTTACGAAGATCAAGGTCACCGATTTTTACATTCACCAATTCTCGGCAACGAGCTGCAGTGTCGTACATCAGCTTCATAAAGCAAAAGTCACGATATCCATTTGCTTTCAATCGGTTCGGTTGCTCCATAAGGGTGTTCAATGCCGGAATCGAAAGGAACTCAACTACTTTGCCCGGCATTTTTCTAATGGAAATGTTGCTGATTTCCACTTGAATATGGATTTTTGCAGGGTCTAGTATTCCGGCGTATTTTGTAAAGGAACGAATCGCCATCAACCGCAGATTTATCGTTGCAGGTGAGCAGTTTCTGGAGTTTGAGAGCCATTCAAGGAACCCAGTTATATTGGAATAAGTGATATCCTCAAATCCAATATTGACGTATTCGAGGCCAAGTTCCGTTTTGAAGTAGAGGAGAAGAAGATTCAACGCCTCCCGATACGATTTTTGGGTATTTGCGCTATATCCCTTGTGCCGAATCAGATAGATGTCAAGGAAATCCCGCACCGTTTTATAGAATTTTTCATCCTTCAACCTCATGAGCTCACCTCCGTTTGGAGTGTGTCCAGATGTAGTTCTGGCAAATCAGTATAGAGGGTCGGAAGTAAATGTATATAATACGCTGTATCTGAGAGATTTGCGTGTCCCATGTACTCGCTCAAATAGGCAAGACAGGCATTCACGTCCTTTCCTTCCTTTATCCACTGGTACAAGCGGTGTGTGGCAAACGTGTGTCTCAAATCATAAGTTCTCGGGGTGATTCCGGCGTATCCGAATATACCTGCTGAATGGAGAAACCGTCGGAACGTGGGGATCATCCATTCCATAGAATACATTCCATCTCCTCTGGCACTTGGACTCTGAAAGAAGTACTTTCGGTCAGGATAAATCGTTTCTGCACGCTGGTCATAAGTCACACATAATGCGAGCATACTCTCAGAGAGTACAACGATTCGGTCTTTATGCCCCTTGGATTCCAGGATTTTCACGACTCCGTCGCACAGACTGACATCTTCCCTGCGGAGACGTCGTGCCTCTACCGGTCTGAGACCGCAGCAGTAGATCATGCGAAAGATCACGGATACGACCAAATGTCTCGTTGGTGTTGTGCGACTGGGGGCGCAGGAGTCAATTTCTCGAAACAATCTGGCTAATTCTTCGTATGAGAAGATATAAGGGATATGGCGACGGGTTTTCTTTGTGAAATCAAGTGGAAGGATATAGGCTTGGGGGCCAATCCTAAAATCTGCGTAAACGCTGAATTGCGGTGCAAATAGAGCAAAATAATTTTAAGGCGGGAGCGGCGCGAGCTGCTGCCGCCTTGTCTATAAAATAACAGCGCTTCGATGGGATGTCAAGGGCGGAGGCGTTAGCCTCCGTTCATCTCGACCCT
>DJPG01000082.1:0-6584 GCA_002439735.1 Firmicutes bacterium UBA6418
GCAACGGGATCGAGACTGGTCGTAACGCTGCTGCATGAACTGAAGAGACGCGGCGGCAAATACGGCTTGGCGTCCCTGTGCGCAGGCGGCGGCATGGGAACCACCGTCATCATCGAGGTGCAGTAAGCGCAGCGCTGCAGATCACCGAATTTAAGAATATAACAACATACAAACCAAAAACAGGAGGAAACTATGAGTTGTATCGTAAATGAATGGCTTCCGGCAGAAAAAGTACAGGAAGAATATAAGAGAAAATTAGTAACAGCCGATGAAGCAGTCAAAGTCGTAAAATCCGGAGATTATCTCCACTATGGTCTTTTCACAGGCGTTGTCGTCGATCTTGATACCGCGCTGGCCAAGAGAGCCGATGAACTTGAGGACGTTACCATCTGCACGACCATGTGGAGCTACGCCCAGCCGCCTGCTGTCCTTCAGGCAGATCCGAAGGCAGAACATTTCCATTACGCGAGCAGCCACTTCACTCCGGTGGAGAGAAAGTGCAACAAAGCCGGAAACTGCTGGTTCCTGCCGGTTCAGTTCCGTGAGAATACAAAGTTTTATGAAGAATGCAGACCAACCTTCGATGTCGTAATGCTGCAGGTAGCGCCGATGGATAAATCTGGAAACTTCAACCTCGGACCGCAGGTTGCGGAATACTGGGGCATCCTCAGAAACTCCAAAAAGATCATCGTGGAAGTCAACGAGAACATGATCGTCAACCATGGATTCGAAAATTATCTCAATATCAGTCAGGTAGACTATGTCGTCGAAGGCTCCAATACCCCGCTTCCGACCATCAACGCGAAGGAAGCCAATGACGTAGAAAAGAAAATGGCAGAGCACATCGTAAAGCTGATCGAAAGCGGTAGCACCCTGCAGCTCGGAACCGGCGGCTTCCCGAACTATGTGGGCAAGCTGATCGCAGAGTCCGATATCAACGATCTGAGCGTTCATACCGAGATGTTTGTCGATGCATACCTGCATTTATTCCAGGCCGGCAAGCTGACTGGAAACAAGAAGATCAACCGCGGCAAGATGACCTATACCTTCGCGATGGGTTCGCAGGAACTTTACGACTGGATCAACGACAACCAGATGATGCAGGTCGGACCGGTGGAATATGTCAATGATGTCGATGTGATCTCTCAGAACGAGAAGATGGTATCCGTCAACAGCTGCCTGCAGGTAGACCTCTTTGGTCAGGTCAACTCCGAATCCGCGGGTCTGCAGCACATCGGCGGGACCGGCGGACAGCTGGACTACGTCATGGGCGCGTTCAAGTCCAACGGCGGCAAGAGCTTCTTATGCCTGCCGTCCACCCGAACGCTCAAGGACGGCAGCCGAGTATCCCTGATCACGCCGATCCTGCCGCCGGGCTCCGTGGTGACGACCCCGCGTTCCTGTACCGGCTTCATCGTGACAGAATACGGCGCAGCCAACCTCAAAGGCAAGTCCACCTGGGAACGCGCCGAGATGCTGATCAACATCGCGCATCCGGACTTCCGCGACGATATGATCTGCGAAGCCGAAAAAATGGGTATCTGGTCCAATACCAGCAAACGAATGTACTGATTGCACCTGCCCATATTGTTGGCCGCTGATGCGTCTGCCGCTGCTGCCGCCTGGCGTCTGCCGTGTATGATCTGCCGAGCCGCATATCGCGCGTAACCGGCTGCATGCCGTGAATGGTCCGCAGTTTGTTGCGTCGTGTGTTGCGTAATTTGAGCGCTCCTTGGAAATTTTCCAATTTTTTGCTCGAAAAGTACTTGTAAACCCACAATTTTAGGATTTGATTGGAGAATTACGCGGGGTGCATTCAAAAACGCAAGAAATTTTCCGATATTTGTAATAATCCTTGCGTAAATAAATCAGGCTCACTCAAAAACGCCATATGCCCTGGATCAACACCGGAAAAAGGTGGATTTTCGGAGAGATATTGTGTTTTTTCGGTCGTGAAGGAAAAAATCCAATGTGGAAAAAACACATTGCAAGGGCGACAAAGGTTTGCGATAATACCCTTTCTTCATCTTGACAAAAGAAAAAATACATGCTATAACTAAAAAGTTAATATGCTTAACTATTTAGCTACTTAATGAATTGAAGGGTGGAGAATGGATAAAAACGAGGAACGCTATCAGACTTTTTGCACAGCGATCGATGTACTGGACGACGGGGTTGCGCTGATCAACGCTTATGATGCCTTGTTACATGACTATGAGGGTGAGAAAATGTTTCAGGCAGAATCACAGATGATCAAAGCCATCGGCAATCGTCAGGGGACGACTGCCGCACAGCTCGCAGCGAGTTTTGGCAAAACCGCCAGTGCCTGTTCACAGTTGATCCGTAAACTGAAAGGCAAAGGTTGGGTACTGCAGCGGAGAAATCCCGAAAACAGCCGGGAATACCACCTTTTCCTCAGTGAAGAGGGAATGAAGATCTTCGAAAAACACCGCAAATTCGAGGAATTCTGCTATCAGAGGACTTTCGAGATGCTGGGCGAAGTTACGCAGGAGGAGCTGCAGAGCTATATTCGTATTCAGCAGTGCCTGAACCGCGCGTTTGCGCTGGATGTGGAGGAGAGTCGGAAATTATGAATTTTCCCGGGGAAAGACGGACAAGTAAAAACTTGTTCCATACCGGGGCAACGTTTTTTCCATGCGGCATGATGCAGGCTGCTTTCATAGTTAAGCTGCTTAATTGAAATGAAAACAAAGGATAGAAGGAGGCATACAGCATGAAGTACAATTTTGACGAGATCATTGACAGAAAACACACGAATTCTTTGAACGTTGAAGGGTGGCGGGATTATATCTTCCAGTGCGGTCCGGAAAAGGTGTTCCCATATGCGGATGATGAATTCGTACGGATGTGGGTCGCAGATATGGAGTTTGCGGTTGCACCGGAGATCCGCGAGGCCATTAAGCAGCGTGTGGATCGCAAGATCCTGGGCTATACGGCAATCTCGACTGCGGAATATTATCAGGCGTTCCGCCAATGGTGCAAAGAACGATATGATTGGGAGTTCCCGCAGAAAGAATTGCTTTTTTCGGCAGGGGTCATTCCGGCGCTGTATCAGCTGGTGGAAGATCTGGTCAAGCCGTGCGGCGGTAAAGTGCTGACGATGACACCGGCATACGGCTATTTTCTGCACGCCTGTGAATATAACGACGTGGAATTGGTGACATCTCCGCTCAAAAAGTTGAATGGTCGTTTTGAAATTGATTTTGAAGATCTGGCGGCAAAAGCCGCGGATCCGCAGGTCAAGCTGCTGATGCTTTGTAATCCGCACAATCCGTCGGGACGCATCTGGACGGAGGATGAGCTGAAGAGGGTGGCTGCGATCGCTGAAAAACATGACCTCTGGATCATTTCGGACGAAATCCATTGCGACCTGATCCGTACCGGGCTTGCGCACATTCCGATGGGTAAGGTCATGCCGGACTACGAGAAGCTGATCACAACCATGTCTGCCAGCAAAACCTTTAATATCGCAGGTCTGATGTTTTCGGATATCATCATTCGCAGCGCGGAGGAAAGAAAGCGGTTTGCGCACCGCGACAAGAATTTCGGCGCGGTCAATCCGCTGTCCGTCGCGGCGCATCAGGCGGCCTATGAGCACGGCAGTCAATGGCTGGAGGAACTGAAACTCTATATTGACCGGAATCTTACCTTTGTAAAAGAATTTCTGGAAAAAGAAATTCCGGACGCAGTCTTTGAAATCCCGGAGGCAACTTACTTTGCATGGGTCGATATGTCGAAGGTACTGCCGGATGTTGAAGACCTGCCGTTGTTCTTTGCCAACCATGCGGGCGTTCTGCTGGAGGGTGGAGACAAGCTGTTTGTCGGCAACGCCAAAGGCTATATCCGCCTGAATCTGGCAATGCCGCACGTCATCTTGGAAACCGGCCTGGTACGCATGGCAGAAGCTATTAAAAAATACCGGGTGCTGTAAAAATATACATAATAAGAGACTAAGCACAAAACGCACCGCCCAAAACGGTGCGTTTGCTGGTTTTTGGAAAGGGTGAGAGGGCTAGAAATGAAAGAAAAAATACGTTTGCAAGCGTGCAAAGAGTTTGGTATAATAACGTTTGTCCGAGGCGGAACGGCAAAACGCGAGGGACAGTCGTCGCGAGACGTGAGTAGAAATATGTTAAATATTTTATGAAATAAACTGATTGAGTTGAGGCTTCAAACAGTTTATTTTTTTGCAGGTTATTGTTAAAAGTTAGATAAAATTATTGACAATGGTAGATAATTAGAGTAAACTTTATCATAAAATATTTAACATGAGATTATAAAAAAAGAACACTTGTTTGCGATTGAAAAGTGAGTTATAATATAAACTGTCAAGAATATGGAGCCGGGCGGCTGAGCCAAATTTCAAAAGGTCCTTTGGATTTTAGAAAGGAGGCAATGTGGAATGAAAATTACCATAACGATGAAACGTTTGCGTATAACCATTTCTTCTGTAAAAAAAGCCGCTCCTGCTGAAACCAAGAGCGGCAAGGCTAATCAATAGCCTAGAATCGTAAATGGCGAAGCCGTAAGGCTCCTTCTTGACTTCATCATAGCACGATTTAAGATTTTACGCAAGGAAAAGTTTTGGAGAAGGTGGTGATCGCGAGCATGTATATCGCACATATCAATGAACGGACGGGAGAAAAGCAAAGCGTACGGGAACACAGCGAAAATGTTGCAGCCTTATGCGAGCAGTTTTCGATATCGGAGTTGAAACGTTTATGTTTCGTGATAGGATTGGCTCACGATATCGGGAAGTTTTGCAGTGACTTTCAAAGAAAAATAAATGGCGAAAATATCCGTGTAGATCATTCTACGGCAGGGGCGGTTGTTGCAGAGCAATCTTACGGTTCTGCCGTAAGCATGATTGCAGGTCTTTGTATTGCAGGACATCATGCGGGCATTCCGGATGCAGGACTTCTGAGTGATGCTTACCGGGAGGATCATGCATCCATACTTCGCACGCGAATAGAACAGAAGAAAAAACGCTGCGCGCAGGACAACGGTGAGAATTTTGATGCATATCGCAAGGAAATCGAATTACCTAAAATTGATGAAATGGAGATTGGAAAATTTCTTATGCGAGAGTGTATCACGCAGAAGAACAGGGATGACGCAGCAATTGACAACTTTGCGTTTATCGTGAGATACTGTTTTTCCTGCCTGGTGGATGCAGACTCAATTGACACGGGAACCTTCTGCGAGACAAGAACCGAGGATACCTTAAAGGCGGATTTTCAGAGGTGCCTGGATAAAGTGAACCGGCAGTTAGATGCGTTTGTGTGCGAGACAGAATTGCAAAGGGCACGCAGACGCTTACAGGAACAGGCTTTTACCAAAGCGGAGCAGGATGCGGAAATCTATCTGATGAATATGCCGACCGGCAGTGGGAAAACGCTTTGCAGCGTGAAGTTTGCATTGCAAAGGGCGATTGCGAAACAGAAAAAGCGAATCATCTATGTGATCCCGTACAACAACATCATCGATCAGACAGCAGCAGAGTTTGAGAAAATCTTCGGCGAAGATGCACAGATCCTGCGGCATCAATCTTCTTTTTCCTATGAAGATATGGAGGATCTGGAGGAAGACTACCGAAATGCACTGAAGAACGGAACAGAAAACTGGGATGCACCATTTATCATCACGACGGCGGTTCAATTCTTTGAGTCGATGCATTCTAATAAGCGTGGGAAGCTGCGCAAACTACATAATGTTGCCGATAGTATTCTGGTCTTTGATGAGGCACACCTGATGCCGATGGCGTATCTGCAGCCATGCTTACAAGCAGTGTCTTATGCGACAAAACACTTAAACAGTGAAGCTTTGTTCCTGACTGCAACGATGCCGGACTTTGAAACCTTGCTGCGGCAGTATACGATCACAGGAGAAAAAATCCTGAACTTGATCGATGATACGAAAGACTTTACGAAGTTTGAAAAATGTAATTTTGAGAAACTGGGAGCCTTATCCGCAGAGGCGCTTTTGAGCAAGGTCGGCAGTGCAGCATCTACCTTGGTCGTAACTAACAGCAAACAGGCAGCAAGAAAGCTATATGAACTTGCAGATGGAGATAAACACTATCTTTCCACTTATCTAACGGCGCTTGACCGAAAGGAAATTATAGAAAAAATACGGAGGAAGTTAAAGGCACTGGAAAAAGATTTTCCGGGACTTGCCAATGTGCCGGAGGAACGAAAAATTCGAATCTTTTCCACAAGTTTGATCGAAGCGGGTGTTGACCTGGATTTGGAAACAGTTTTTCGGGAAATGACAGGACTGGACAGTATCTTGCAGAGCGGCGGCAGATGCAACCGTGAGGGAAGACGGGAACATGCAGTGACGTATACCTTTTCCTTTGCTGATGAAGAGTTGCGTTCGCGGGAAACGGAAGCAAGCGAGCTGGCACAAGGTATGTTTGCGAAATATGATAGGATTACGGATCCTGGATGTATCCGAGAGTATTATGACCGTTTGTTTGGCATGAACCTGGAGAAAATTACAGGTAACACCATGAGTAGTTACTGCAGAAAGAATGGTTTGAATATTACAAGCATCCCATTTCG
>DJPG01000082.1:6654-6934 GCA_002439735.1 Firmicutes bacterium UBA6418
GATGCGGAGAGCCGCAGACTGATAGAGAGCATCCGTTATCAGGAACATGTCAGCAGCCGCAAGTTGCAGAAGTATGCCTGCACCGTCAGCAAAACGGAATTCGAAGAACTGATGAAACAGGGCGTGATCGATGATTACGGACGCGGGATCTGGTGTCTGACGAATGAAAACTATTATGATAAAAAGACCGGGATCCACATAGAGCTAACCGATTATATTTTATAGATAGAAACAAAGGATACGAAGGGAGTGATTGTATGAGTTACGGATTCAAAATTCT
>DJPG01000082.1:7001-10210 GCA_002439735.1 Firmicutes bacterium UBA6418
TATGACGTGCCGACACCGGGTGCATTGGAAGGCATGCTGAAAAGCATCTACTGGAAACCAGCAATTCGCTATGTCATTGATGAGATCGTGGTTTTCAATCCCATCGATTTCGCAAACATTCGGCGTAATGAAGTAAAAGACAAAGTGCTGCTGTCTGCGATGAAAAGCCGTATGAACGGCAAAGGCGGAGAACCGGAGATCTACACGTCAGAATGCCGCAGCCAGCGGGCAGCCATGGTACTGAAAAATGTCAAGTACGGGATCGCCTTTCATTTTGAGCTGACCGGATTAAAAAATGAAGAGGAAACAGACGGAGAGAAAAAACATTATAACATCATTAAACGTCGAATCGAAAAAGGACAATGGTTCCGTCAGCCGTGCTTCGGGTGCAGTGAATTTCCGGTCAGACGGATAGATTTGATTGAGAATTTTGATTATGATCTCATCAGCAGTACGATCTTGGAATCCGGCGATGTGGACCTTGGGTACATGTGTTATCGAGTCAATTTCGAGGATGGCGGTGTTCCGGTCAACGGAGACTGGGATGATCCAAAATTTTCAGATCGAGCAACGACCATGTACTATCATCCGCATATGGTAAACGGTGTGATCGATGTGAAAAAGTACAGGGAGGAACTGCGATGCTGATCAAAGCCTTATGTGATTACTACGATGTGCTGGCAGAAAAAGGACTGGTTGTTCCGGACGGTTATTCCGAGGTGCCGATCAAATATAAAATTGTACTGACGCCGGAGGGGCAAATCGATAAAATCATTTCCTGCCAGAAGACAGAAATACAAGTGCAGAAGAACGGGAAAGAAAAGGAAGTACTGGAGCCTAAGACAATGTATTTTCCAAAGCGAACGGAGAAACCGGGCATTGAGAGCAATACGATCGAACACAGGCCGCTGTACATCTTTGGGCTGAATCGCGAGAAAGACAGCCTGAATCCGCAGGACAGAACCGAAAAGGCTGTGAAATCGCATCAGGCGTTTGTGAAACGGAACTTAGAATTTATTGATGGGTTCAACAGTCCGATCATTGATGCATTCCGTAACTTTTTGCAATCCTGGAATCCGGAGGCTGAAACAGAAAACCGATATATTTTGGACTTAGGAGAAGATTACGCAAGCGCAGGGTTTGCATTCTGTCTTGTCGGGAATCCGGATTTGTTGCTGCAAGATGATCCGCAGATCAAAGCAAAATGGGAACGTGAATATGCACAGAGCCAAAGTCAGCCCGGTGAGCATCAGGCACAGTGTGCCATTACAGGAGAAGTTTCTGACATTGCAAGGATTCACAGCAAGATCAAAGGCGTTAAAGGGGGCGCTTCGACCGGCGGGGTTTTGATCGGATTCAATAATTCGTCGGAAAATTCCTATGGCAATGATCAGTCCTATAACAGCAATATTTCAGAACTTGCAATGCGTAAGTACACGGAGGCCTTGAATTACATTCTCAAACAGCGGTCGCACCGCATGATCATGGATGATATTACCATTGCTTTTTGGGCGATGGACGGCGGCGATGAACATGAAATGGCGCTGCAAGAATTTTTGATGGGTCAATCCGAACGTAAGCCCGATGCGGAAGCGGTCAATGCGAGCTTAAAGAAGCTGCTGGAGCGAGGCATGCAGACAAAAGTCACAACCAGCGAACTGAAAGCATTCGATGCAGATTTAGACGGCGATCTTGACTTTTATATCGTCGGACTGAAACCAAATTCGTCCAGAATTTCTGTCAAATTTCTCTATCGGAAAAAGTTTTTGGACATGCTGTGGAACGTCGCAAAGTTTCAGGATGAACTGCAGGTATCCAAGGAGGTGCGGGTCGTGCCGCTGTCCCGGATCAAAAAAGAGTGCATTTCGCCCAAAAGCAGTTCCGATAAAATCAATCCGGCATTATTTGCAGAATTGCTTGAGTCTGCAGTTTATAACAGATTATATGCACGTTCCATATTGGAAACCATGGTGCGCAGAGTGAAAACGGATAAATACATCAATGACACCAGAGCGGGTGTGATAAAGGCATATTTGATACGGAATGAAGAGGAGGGAGTACAAGTGGCTTTAGACAGGCAAAATGAGAATCCGGCATATTTGTGCGGACGATTATTCGCGGTTCTGGAAAATATGCAGAACTTTTCGGTTGGCGGAGGACAGTTAAACAGTACGATCAAGGACAAATACTTTGCATCTGCTGCAGCGAAACCTGCCAGTGTTTTTCCAACGTTGATCAAACTTTCCCAATATCATATGAAAAAAATCAGCGAGGGAAGTCAGATTTTCTACGCCAAGTTAGTCGGTGAAATTATGAATATGATGACCAATGAGTTCCCAAAAACATTATCTTTGGAGGACCAGGGGCGATTCATGATCGGCTATTATCAGCAGGTGCAGACTTTCTATACGAAAGCAGAAAGCAATCAATAGATGTTTTACAAGGAGGAAAACCATGGCTATTCAAAACCGATATGATTTCGTAATGATTTTTGATGTTGAAAACGGTAACCCAAACGGAGACCCAGATGCAGGCAATGCACCGCGTGTAGATGCAGAAACCGGATATGGATATGTAACGGATGTTTGCTTGAAACGGAAGATACGGAACTATGTGGAATTATGTAAAGAAGAACAGCAAGGCTTTAACATTCTGGTAAAGCCTGATCGCGCACTGAACACCAAGTTTACCGAGGCTTACGAAAAAGAAGGGCTCGAAACCGGTCTAAAAGGGAAAAAGGTCGATGATGTTCAGAAAGCTTGCGCATATATGTGCAGAAATTATTTTGACGTCAGAACTTTCGGAGCGGTCATGTCTACAGGAAATGATCCATGCGGCATTGTCAGAGGACCGGTGCAGCTGACCTTTGGACGAAGTGTATCGCCGGTGTTCATTGAAGATGTGACGATAACCCGTCAGGCTCGCACGACCGAAGAGAGAACAGAAACCGGTAATACCGAAATGGGCAGAAAGAGCATTATCCCATATGCTGTGTATCGTGCGGAAGGCTATGTTTCTGCAGCTTTGGCACAGAAAACAACCCGGCTTTCGGAAGAAGATTTAGATGTGCTGTGGGAGGCGATCATCAATATGTTTGAAATTGACCACAGTGCGGCAAGGGGCAAAATGTGCATGCGTAAACTTTATGTTTTTAAGCACGATTGCATTTTAGGCAACGCACCGTCTCATCTGCTTTTTGAAAAAATTAA
>DJPG01000004.1:0-6327 GCA_002439735.1 Firmicutes bacterium UBA6418
ACCGGGTTGTCCTTGCCGGCATCCTTGATCGCCGTGATGATGCGGCCCGGGATCGCACCGATGTAGGTTCTTCTGTGGCCGCGGATCTCCGCCTCATCTCGTACGCCGCCCAGGGACATGCGTACGAACTCTCTGCCGGTCGCTCTGGCAATGGATCTGGCAATGGAAGTCTTGCCGACGCCCGGAGGGCCGACCAGACAGATGATCGGGCCTTTGATGGCCTTGTTCAGATGGACGACCGCCAGATATTCCAGAATGCGCTCCTTGACTTTTTCCAAGCCGTAGTGATCTTCGTTGAGGATGCGCTCTGCCTTTTTCAGGTCCGCATTGGTCTTAGACGATGTATTCCAAGGGAGCTCCAGAATCGTCTCCACGTAATTGCGGATGACGCCGCTGTCCGCGGAATTCGGCATCATCTTGGTGAATTTCGCGATCTCGCGTTTGACTTTTTCCTCAATCTTCGGATCCAAGTGCAGTTTTTCCAGCTGCTCGGTCCAGCGCGCCGCTTCATCGGCAGCTTCTTCGCCGTACCCAAGTTCGTCCTGAATCACTTTCATCTGCTCACGCAGGATGTACTCTTTTTGATTCTGTTTAACCGCTTCCTGTACCCGCTCGCTGATGTCACGCTCCATGGCAAGGATCTGATTTTCCTCCAGAATCAAGCGATTGACGATTTCCAAACGCTTCTTGACATCGAGCGCTTCCAGCACCTCCTGCTTGGATGCGATCTTCACTTCCAGCTGCATCGCTACCGTATCCGCGAAAATATCCGGCTCTTCAATGGAGCTGATCAGCTCATAGGCTTCGTCCTTGATGCCGGGGTTCAGTTCCATGTATTCGTCAAAGGCATAGAGCACCGAACGCATCAGAGCCTGGACTTCCACCTCCTGCGGATCCGCAGGAATCTCCTCTGCCTCTTCGATCTCTGCCATGATATATGGCTCATCGACCACGGTGCCCTTCAGTTCCGCGCGATACTGTCCCTCGACGAGAACCCGCACGGCGTCTCCCTGAATTTTCAGCATCTGTTTTACCTTTACAACCGTACCGATCGTATAATAGTCTTCCGGTGTCGGAATCAATATATTTTCATCTTTTTGAGAAGTCAGAAATAACTGCTTGTCTCCGGTCATCGCGGCTTCCAGCGCTTTGACGGATTTCTCCCTGCCGATGTCAAAGTGCAGAATCGTATGCGGAAACACCGAAAGTCCCCGCAAAGGCACACATGGCATAACCATTCTTTCTGTCATAGTTTCTCCTTTCCCTATATAGAAAACAGGCGGTGAAAAGGCCGCCCGTCTTTTATGCTGTTTCGGATGCCGATCCTCCTGCGGTGCCATCCGTCTGCGGATGACTCGACAGGATCAAGGTCGGCTGTATTCCGTTTTCGATCGTGTCTTTGGTGATGATGCACTTCTCCACGTCATCGCGTGACGGGATCTCATACATGATATCGGTCATCACACCCTCCAGAATGCTGCGCAGCCCTCTGGCTCCGGTTTTTCTGGCCAGCGCTTTTTTTGCAATCGCGCGTACAGCTTCCGGCTCGATCTCCAATTCCACATTGTCCATGCGGAACAGTTTTTGGTATTGCTTTAAAAGCGCATTTTTCGGCTCTGTAATAATGCGAACCAGCGCATCCTCCGAAAGTTCATCCAAGGTCACGAT
This sequence comes from Firmicutes bacterium UBA6418, assembly GCA_002439735.1. Taxonomy (GTDB): domain Bacteria; phylum Bacillota; class Clostridia; order Peptostreptococcales; family Anaerovoracaceae; genus CAG-238. The sequence goes on from DJPG01000004.1 coordinate 1,669, forward strand.
GACCGGCAGTCTGCCGATAAACTCCGGAATCAACCCGAACTTGAGCAGATCTTCCGGACGTACCAGTGACAAAAGCCTAGATTCTTCCACTTTTTCGATCTTCATATCAGAATTAAAGCCAATCACACGTTCACCCATGCGTTTCTGGATGATCTTATCCAGACCGTCAAAAGCACCGCCGCAGATGAACAGCACATTCGTCGTGTCAAACGGAATGAACTCCTGATGCGGATGTTTACGTCCACCCTGCGGCGGAACATTGGCAACCGTGCCCTCTAAAATCTTGAGGAGCGCCTGCTGCACACCCTCGCCGCTGACATCACGTGTAATGGACGGATTCTCCGAGCGACGGGAGATTTTATCGATCTCATCCACGTAAATGATGCCCTTCTGCGCTTTTTCAATATCCCAGTCTGCCGCCTGCAGCAGCTTCAAAAGGATATTCTCGACATCTTCACCGACATAGCCGGCTTCCGTCAACGCCGTTGCGTCTGCGATCGCGAACGGAACATCCAAGATCTTGGCCAGCGTCTGCGCGATCAACGTCTTGCCGGAACCAGTCGGTCCGATCATGACAATGTTGCTCTTCTGAAGCTCCACGCCGTCATCATCAATCGATGTCTTCGTGATGCGCTTGTAGTGATTATATACTGCTACAGCCAATGCTTTCTTTGCTGCGTCCTGCTCAATGACATAATCAGAAAGGATCTCAGTGATCTCTTTCGGCTTCGGCAGGCGCGTCGGTTTTTCCGTTCCGCCCTCTTCCGTCTCGTCATGGAAATTCTCCTTGAGGATTTCCTGACAAACCTGAATGCACTCATCACAGATATAGACACCGGGGCCTGCCACCAGGCGATTTACCTGGCTTTGCGGTTTCCCGCAGAAAGAGCATTTCAGCTGTTTGTTTTCGTCGTATTTGCTCATATGATCTCCCCCTTATGCTTTCGAAGTGATCACCTGATCGATCAAACCGTAAGCGCACGCCTCTTCGGCACTCATGAAATGATCTCGATCGGTGTCCCTTTCGACTTTTTCCAGCGGCTGTCCGCTGTTTGCCGCCAAAATGCGGTTTAGCTTTTCTCTGGTCTTGAGAATCCATTCCGCATGGATCTTGATATCTTCTGCCTGTCCGTTTACCCCGCCCAGCGGCTGATGAATCATGATCTCCGCGTTCGGCAACGCATAGCGTTTACCCTTTGCACCCGAGGAAAGCAGAAATGCACCCATGCTGGCCGCCATGCCGACGCAGATCGTGGATACGTCCGGTTTGATATACTGCATGGTATCGTAGATCGCCATGCCGGCAGTTACCGATCCACCCGGGCTGTTGATATAGATGCAGATATCCTTTTCCGGATCCTCCGCTTCCAGAAATAAAAGCTGTGCGACGACCAGACCAGCCACATGCTCATCGATCTGTTCTCCCAGAAAAATGATTCGATCTTTCAAAAGTCTGGAATAAATATCGTAGGAGCGTTCCCCTCTCCCAGTCTGTTCCACTACATATGGTACTAACGCCATCTTTTATACCCCTTTCCGTATGTTTCCCGCGCCTCGCGGCGCACACGGGATCCTTCTTCGTCGGATCCCGCCTGCCGCACGTGCGAAAAAAATTCTATTTTACGTTTGCGTTATCGTAGATAAAGTCGATCGCTTTTTTGACCTGCAGATCCTTGGTCAGCAATTCGAGATTGTCTGCGCCGAGAAGCTCTTTCATCTTATCGACATCCATCTGATACTGTGCAGCCATCCGCTTCAGTTCTTCTTCTCTTTCTTCTTCTGAGACCGCGATCTTTTCCGCATCCACAATACCCATCAGGATGATCCGGGTCTTGACCGCTTTTTCAGCTTCCGGTCTGAGTTCTTCTCTGAATTCCGCCTCGTTCTTGCCGACAAACTGGAGATACTGCTCCAGGCTCATACCCTGATACCGGAGTTGCTGGTCAAGTTCGTTCGCCATACGGTCGATCTCATCTTCCACCATAGCCTTCGGAATTTCCACTTCGTTGGCTTCTACGACTTTGGTGATTGCCGCGTCTTTCATCTGGTTTTCAGCGGACATCTTGGCATATGATTCTAGTCTTTCCCTGTTCGCCTGTTTTAATTCTTCTAAAGTATCATATTCGCTGACATCTTTTGCGAATTCATCATCAAGTTCCGGAAGCTGTTCTTCCTTGATTTCGTGAACGAGGCAGTGGAATACCGCTTCTTTTCCCGCAAGTTCTTCTGCATGATAATCTTCAGGGAAGGTAACTTTAACATCGCGCTTTTCGCCCGGAGTTACACCTATGAGCTGTTCTTCGAATCCCGGNNGCTTTTGCATATGTTTCTAGTCTTTCCCTGGTTGCTTTTTTTAATTCTTCCAAAGTGTCGTGTTCGCTGACATCTTTCGCGAATTCATCGTCCAGCTCCGGCAGCTGCTCTTCTTTGATCTCGTGTACCAGGCAGTGGAAGACTGCTTCCTTGCCGGCAAGATCCTCTGCGTGGTATTCTTCCGGGAACGTTACGATAACGTCTCTCTTTTCGCCTGGGGTCACCCCGATGAGCTGTTCTTCAAAGCCCGGGATAAACATACCGGATCCGAGTGTCAGCTCCTGTTTTTCCGCTGTGCCGCCCTCAAACTGGTTGTCACCTACAAAACCGGTGTAGTCCAGCAGTACGGTATCACCGCTCTGTGCCGGTCTGTCTACCAGTACCATGCGTGCATTTCGCTTCTGCAGAGCCTGGAGTTCCTTCTCCACGTCCTCATCTTTGACCTCTTGGGAAGCCTTGTCGATCTCCACACCCTTGTAATCCTTCACCTCTACGATCGGGAAGCAAGGAACTGTGATCGTGATCGTGAAGCCCTCGCCCTTGGCGATCTTGCTGAATTCGGCAGCCGGCGCATCGATCACTTCCAGATCCAGTTCTCTTAATGCCTCCCCGTAATGCTCCCGGAACAGCTGATCGATCGCTTCTTCGAAGAAGATGCCTTCGCCGTAGTGCTTTTCGATGATGCTTCTCGGTGCTTTTCCCTTACGGAATCCGTCGATCTGGAACTGATCCTTGGATTCCTGGTATGCTTTGATCTGCGCGTTTTCAAATTCTTCTGCTGTAAATTCCATTGTGAATTTCACATTGTTGTTTTCTCTTGAAATAAATGTTGCTTTCATTAAAATATACCCTCCCGGTTCCTATGTAAACCCACTTTTTGCCTTACTGATTCAAAATCCTCTTATGGATGAATTTTATCGCAAAATTCTAGGACAATTGTATTATATTATAACTCTATTTACCCCGAAAGTAAAGAAATTATCACCTTTTTTTCATTTTTCGAAGAAAAAATCCGCTTTTTTTGAAAAAAGCGGATCGGTTTTTCCATTTGATTCTTGTTTTTTTGCCTTCAGGCAAGACCCAGAAGCATCAATCCTTTTTGAAACTTGCTGTGGTTGCTCGGTACGAGGTTGTATTTTGCCGCGAGTTCTTCGCCCAGGTGCATCATATCCTCCTGATCGCCGGAATAGAGTTCCACTTCCAGCTCCGCGATCGGTACCTCGCCTTTCGCCGTGCGAATCACACCGTCATCCAGTGAGACCACACTGATCGATTTGCCGGTATCGACGCGCATCTGCCTGCGGGTAAATTCCATTTCCATGACCGGCACCAGTTTTTTATTTCCGACCGCTTCGGCGATCTCTTCATAGATCTCGCTGCCCCGAAAGACTTCCATACTCGGATTTTGTACGAAATCTTTGTCGACCGGAACGTTCAGCTCACCCCGCACATGCAGACCGCCCTCCGCACTTCCACCCCATTTCAGGGTCGCGATCCGGCGCTCGTCCTCCAGACGGACGCGAAACGCCATTTCCTTTTTGCGCAGGCTTCCGTCCTCGGTATCCAGATAGATCGCCCGCATCGGAATGGTCTCCTCAGAGTCCGGATCCTTGATCTCCAGCAGGTGGTGATCCGCAAAGATGCGGTCTTTGGCAATGTCTTCTGTCAAAAGATATTTTAACTCGATTTCCATTTCTGACTTTTCTCCTTCTGCGCACCGCCCGTCGTTTCCGCCATGCGGTGCGTTCTTATGTTTTACCATATTTTCGGAAAGAAGTCAAGACAAGTCGGCATTTTCGCTACGTGCGGTGCGGGAGCGCAAAAAAGCTGCGTTACCCCTTCGCCCGCAGCAGTGCTTTGCCCGCTTCTAACGCGCCCAACGCGAAAATGCGCTTGGAGTAGGCGGTATGCCGGATCTCGAGGATCTCGTCTTCCATCGCGAAATAGACCGTGTGCTGCCCGAAGACATTGCCCATGCGCAGGCTGGTGACCTTTTGCGGATACTCTTCCTCGCGGATTCCCAGATGATGACATAGGGATCTTGCGGTTCCGCTCGGCGCGTCGATTTTCTTCGTATGATGCGCTTCGACCACCCGAATATCCGCTTGCTCGGCCAGACGGGAAGCCCCCAGCTCCGCCAGTTCATTCATGGCTACAACGCCCTGCGAAAAATTCGTGCGCCGATCGACCGGGCAGATCTTGCGCAGCAGCGCGATGATCTCTTCTTCCTCTTTCCCGTAGCCGGTCGTCGCCAGGACCACCGGCAGATTGCCGCCGCATTCCCGGCAGTAGTCATAAAGATCGTAGATCGCCTGCGGATGGCTAAAATCGATCAGAAGATCCGGC
>DJPG01000004.1:6365-6789 GCA_002439735.1 Firmicutes bacterium UBA6418
TTTCCTCCGGCCAGGTCTCTTTCCGCGTCGGTTCGATCATCTGCACCGTGTCAAAAAACGGATCTGCTTTGGCGCATTCCAAAAGTACGCTTCCCATACTGCCGGTTCCTACAATTCCCAATTTCATATTACTGCTACCTCCTACCATGATTCTTTCATTCTATGCAAGCAGCACGGGTTTGCTGCAAAAAAAAATCGTGCGCTTCGCACGATTTTTTTTGCGTGGCTTTCGGTTCATCCGCTAGGCTTTGCCTTTGTTCTTTTTGATCAGTTCCACGATCTCGCCGAACTTCTGTCCGATATAATCGTAGTTTTCGCGTTTGTGCGGCACCAGACAGGCAGAGCAGTCCTTCACGCCGTTTTCAAGGATCTTGTAATTACCACCGCACTTTTCACCCAATGCGTAAAGCGGGCAGTAGCAGAA
>DJPG01000004.1:6821-28582 GCA_002439735.1 Firmicutes bacterium UBA6418
GTAGCAGAACAGGCAGTTGAAATTTTCCCTATCCGAGGTTTCATGACAGGGAAAAAATTCGCACGCCGTATGTTGAAAAAATTTGTAGTTTTCCGTTTCCATTTTTTCGCTTCTCCTTTTGCTTTTTTCTATCATTCTATCGGTAGATCCCGTATTTGACTTTGATGCGCTCGATCTTCTGCATCATCGGCTTGCCGATGACAAACATGCAGGCGGCTGCCCGTCCCGCGTGCCCCAGATCGTAGACAAAGCCGGACACATACAAAAGCCGCAGGGTATTGAAATCGCCGCTCGTCCAGGTCAGCATCGCCGCGTTCATGATGCCGCCGTAGATGATCAGGGTCGTAAAAAAGGTAAACAAGGTGATCGTGATGTTATCCACCGGCAGTCGCTTTCTCTGCAGGAGCGCGCCGAGCACCAGCCCCGCGCCGCCGCAGACATACATGCGCCATCCCCACGGCGTCTGATCCTGTCCCGGTACAAAGAGATAGGAAATGTACGCCGCGATAAAACCGAACACGACGCACATCACAGGTCCCATCACCAACCGAAACGTCTTGGATTTCGGACTTTCCACCGCGGCGACCCGAACCGCTTCCTCCTTCTGCGATCGGAGTTTCAGATGCTGCACTTCCACCTTGTTGAAGGCGATCCCGGCCAGGAACCCCAACAGTCCCCAACAGAACATCTGCCAAGGCGTCCAGGCTCCGGAGCCCTGATAGAAATTGCAGACAAATCTAGCCAACGCGCCCACCAGGAACCCGGCCTCCGGCCCCAGCGAGATCCCGGAGATGATGACCATCGCCGTGCCGATCTCGATCGGGACCGTCACGTGAAAGATCAAATGCGAGGTCACCGTCAGCGCGGTCATCATCGCCACCAGCACGATCTCCCGCGCTTTCGGCTTGCGGCGTTCAAAGATCATAAAGAACGGGATCATGGCGTAGACCACGATCAATAGACCAGCCACCATGAATTTCGCACTTCCCAAAAATCGGAACGTGACGAACAGAGTCAGCGGCGCTGCCAGGAACAGCAGCAGAGCCGAGACGTGCTCACGCTTTTTCTGCGCTTTCAGTCCGCGGTCGTCATAGCCTGTTCTGCCCACTGCGCCACCTCCTCCCAGGTTATCGCCTCCGGCGCCCACTGCCGCGCGATGCGGTTAGCCGCCGTCGTGTAGAAGCTGTTACCGGCAAAGAACTCGCGCGGCGTGCCGATGGACGCGATATCACCGTCAAAGAACATCGCGCAGCGATCCGCGTACTCGGCACAGAATTCGATATCGTGAGAAACCATAAAAATGGTCACGCCTTCTGCTTTTAATTTTTGGAAGATCCCGGCCAGCGTCAATTTGAAAAACGGATCCAGCCCCTTGGTCGGTTCGTCCAGCATCAGGATCTTCGGCTTGAGCAGCAGGATCTTACCCAGTGCCAGACGCTGCTGTTCACCGCCGGAAAGGTCGTATGGATGGGATTTTCTAAGATGCGCGATCTCCATCATCTCCAGCATATGTTCAATGGCTTCGACCTTTTCCTCGTCGGTTCCCTTTTCGTAGTACAGGGCTTCCAGCAGTTCTTCTTCGACCGTGATTTCCGTAAACAGCGCCTGTGGATTCTGCGGCAGCATCGCCAGCCGACCCTCAAACAGCGCCCGAAGGTTCTCTTTTTTGACTTTCAGTCCGTCCACGGTCACCGATCCGCTCTGCGGCCGCACCGCACCGCTGATGACCTTGAGCGTCGTGGATTTACCGACGCCGTTGCCGCCGAGTAGGCAGAAAAATTCTCCTGGTTCCACTTCAAAATCCAGGCCCCGCAGCACATCACCGGATTCCCGGCTGTAACGGAACCAGACATCTTTGACCGCGATCATGGCGCTTTGCGCCTGCTTTTCCTCCGCGCGGCGCGCCTGCCGCTCGGCTTTGCTCTTGGCGCGTTCTTCCTTTTTATCGATCGCGGTAAGCTCTGGCTGTCCGAAGATCTGCTCCAGCCAGAGTCTGCCATCGCGGATTGTCAGCGGCGCGATCTCCTTGCCTTCCCGCAGGCAGCGCGGCATGCCCTTTGCCCGGCAGTGCGAGTAGAGCTTCATCACCGCCGGAAGGCCGTAAAACATCGGGTGTCTTTCCGCTTCGTTTTTTCCTGCCAGGTAGTTTCCGATGTTCCATGGCGTATCGCAGGCGATCAGCCTGCCCTCATCCATAACCATGACCTTGTCCGCCATGGTGAACAGTTCTTCCAGACGATGTTCGGAAATGATCACGGTCGTACCTAATTCGCGGTTGATGCGGTAGATCACTCTCAGGAATTCTCCTGCCGCGATCGGATCCAGCTGGGAAGTCGGTTCGTCCAGAATCAGGACCTTGGGCTGCATGGCCATGATCGAAGCCAGGTTCAAAAGCTGCTTCTGTCCGCCGGACAGCTCGCTGACATCCTTGCGGAACCAGGTCTGAATATCAAAGAAGCTGGCCATCTCCGCCACGCGGCGTTTGATGGACGGATTGTCCAGGCCCAAGCTCTCCAGCCCGAAAGCCAGTTCGTGCCAGACCTTGTCCGTGACCAACTGATTGTCCGGGTTCTGCTGCACAAAGCCGATCTCGGACGCATTAACGCGGTCATCCAGTTCCGCGATCTCCGTCCCGTTGTAGCGCACCTCTCCGGAAACCTCCCCATAAGGGATCAGATTCTTCTTGAACTGCCGGAGCATGGTGCTCTTGCCGCATCCGGATTTACCGCAGAGCACGCAGAATTCGGAGCGCTCGATCGCAAAGGAAAGGTTCCGCAGCGCAGGTTTTTCCGCGGTCGGATAAGTAAAATTCAAATTTTGGACTTCGATCATTGCCATTTGCGTTCTCCTGTAATATCGAAAATCAGCGGCAGCGCCTGCAGCACGCAGAAGCTCAAAAATGTCAGGACCATCAGAGGATCCCAGGCCGGGAGCTTGATCACCGGATAAAAGTAGATCGACGTCTTGCCGAGCGCGCAGCCCGCCGCGGTGATGCCGCCGGTCACGAAGATCAAAAGCAGCAGCAGTTTGTCGGTCCGTGACAGCTTGAACAGATGGAAGCTAGTTCTGCCCGGCAGCCCGTAACCACGCGCCTCCATGGAATCTGAGGTTTCGATCGAAGCTTCCAGCGACCAGGAGATCAGGATCGAGATCTCCTTGCAGACCTGCCGGAGTTTCGCCATGAAGCCGCCGGTGATATGCCGTCCCATGCAGCGCTGTCCCATGGAGATCTCGCGGTAGCGGGTCTTTAAAAGCGGGATAAAGCGAAAGACCATCGAGAGGGTCAGTCCGAGCACCGGCGCCGCCTTACCGAACAGATAGATCAGCTTGTCCGAGGACATGACGACGTTGAAGGACATGAACCAGATCACGATCGCCGACAGCATCACCGCCGCTGCCAGACCGTAGCAGAACGCTTCCAACGTGATGCGCAGGTTGTTGATGTAAAACAGCACCGTCTTGCCGTTATGTGTGAACAGCGTATTGACCACCGCCATGATCAAAAACATGGGGATCGTAAATAAAAGATTCGTCTTAACGCCCTTTACGCCCTTGAGCAGCACGGAATACAGCCACGCGAAGCAGAACGTCGCCGCCAGGAACGCCGGCGACATGGAAAACATGGTGATACCGATCACAAACACATAAAATATGAAGTTGACCATCGGATGGCAGCCGGAAAACCGGCTGTTTTCTCCCAATCCGTATCGCAGATTCTGCATATGCCGTACTCCTTTTTCAAAAAACAAAAAGATGCGCTGTCACGTCCGGCACCGAAACTCAACCGATTTCATGGTTGAGGATCTTGCGCGCGATATCCAGCAGATCTTCGCTGACCGTATCATCAAGCCGTACATCTCGAACCTCCGGAACCGCCTGCAGGATGCTTTCCTTTACCACATTCTCCAGTGTTTCCGAAGAAGACATGCAGCTCGCGCAGGCTCCATGAAAACGAACCCATGCGATCCCATTCTCCAAATGAGAAAGCGTCGCGCTGCCGTTGTGCGCGGCCAGTTGTACATTGACCGTTTCGTCTAAGATCTTCTGAATTTTGTGTTCTGTATGTTCCATCGTCTTCTCTCCGTTTTCTCAAAAAAAGACCGCATATCGCGCGGTCCTTTTCCTGCATATCTTGTGTTTACTGTTCGTCCATGATCTTGTCGAATTCCGCAACAACCGCTTCAAATTCCGCGTCGTCTTCGATGTCGACCAGTTCAAATTCGTCATCGCCGACTTCCGCGTAGCCGTAGATATAAACATCGTCGGTTCCGTCATCCGGGATCAGCGCGATGTATTCCTTGCCGTTGAAGTCGAACACGCCCATGATCTCGCATTCTACTTCTTCACCGCCGTCAAATTCCAGCGTGATGATATCAGCCTCTTCGATTTCAGGATTTTTTTTGTTATCTGCCATTTTTATTCCTCCACTTCAGGGTATGCGCAAGTGCTCCCTGTTTTTTTTCGTTTTGTTTCTGACAGCGCGTCGCGGCGCTTGTCATCAGTTATGATTATCTTACCATAAAAAGGGCATGCAATCAACCAAAATATTCACGGATCGCCTGCGCATTTTTGTCGGTAATGCCCGGAACCTTTTTTAGTGTTTCCGTATCGGCGTTTTTTATGTCTTCGATCGTCTGAAAATAGCTCAAAAGTGCGTTGCGCTTGACCGGTCCGATCCCCTCAATATGATCCAGTACCGAACCGATGCTGTTTTTGCTGTGCAGCTTGCGATGGTAATCGATCGCGAAACGGTGCACCTCCTCCTGGAGCGCGCCGCAGAACTGAAAGAGCAAAGGGTCGTTTCGCAGAACATATTCTTCACCGCGGCCATTGACCAGTGCCCGTGTGCGGTGACTGTCATCCTTGGCCATACCCAGAATCGGGATCGAAAGCTGCATGGCGACCAGCACCTTTTCGGCAGCGGTCACCTGTCCCTGTCCCCCGTCCATCAGGATCAGATCCGGCAGGGTACGAAAACCCGGATCCCCTTCTTTTGCCCGGCGGAATCTGCGGTACAGCATTTCCTGCAGGCTACCGTAGTCGTCCGGTCCCTCCACGGTGCGGATCTTAAAGCGGCGATAGTCTTTTTTGACCGGCTTCTGATTGCGGAAGACTACCATAGCGCCGACGGTATCCACGCCGTTGGTGTTGGAGATATCATAGGATTCCACGCGGTAAGCCTCCTTTGGCTCCTGCTGTCCGAGCAGCTTGGCAAGGGCGGCGCGAACCGCGTCTTCTTTTTCCTTGGCGGCGGCGGTCTTGACTTCCAGCGTCTTGGTCATTTCCACCACATCCCGCTGTGCCAGATCCAGCAGCGCGCGCTTTTCGCCTTTCTGCGGCACAAAGATCCGCACCTTACGCCCCTCTCCGAGGCTTTCCAGATACTGTTCGATCAGCGGCGCCTCCCGCAGCGGCTTCGGCACGATGATCTCGCTTGGCACAACCGCCCACATGCTGTAATACTGCTTGATGAACTGGCCGATCAAAGCGTCGTAGTCATCCTCACCCTCGACCTGCATATGGTAGGTATCCCGGCCGCTGAGCTTCCCGTCTCGGACGTTGAAGACTACGACGCAGGTCTGATCCCCGCTGCCTGCCGGAAGCACCAGATCCAGATCCTTGCCGCCGACCATGGTCACCCGCTGCTTTTCGCTGAGCGCCCGGATGGACGCCAGATAATCCCGATAAACCGCGGCTTCCTCGAAATTCAGTTCTTCCGATGCCTGCAGCATCTTACGGTTCAGCTCCTCGACGATCGGCTTGGTCCGCCCGGAAAGAAACGCCAGCACCTGCTCGATAACCGCGGCGTATTCCCCCCGATCCACTTTACCGGTACAGATGCCGCGGCAGTCGCGGATATGATAATTTAAGCAAGGCTTCCAATCCTTGGGAAAGCTTTTTGCCGCGCAGCGTTTCAGAACAAAGATTTTATTCAAAAGATCGATCGTCAGGTTGACGGCGCCTGCGTCGCTGTACGGTCCGAAATAACGGCTCCCGTCTTTTTCGATCAGCCGCGTTTTGACCACACGCGGATAGTCCTCGCGCATCGTGACCTTAATATAAGGATAGGTTTTGTCATCCCGCAGCAGCACATTATATTTGGGTGCGTATTTCTTGATCAGATTGCACTCCAGGATCAGGGCTTCCATCTCCGTGCGGCAGGTGATGTATTCAAATTCCGTAATATGCGAAACCATGGCTCGCACCTTCGGGCTCTGGTTTTTGGAGCTCTGGAAATACTGGCGCACACGATTACGCAATGAAATCGCCTTGCCGACGTAAATGACCTGTCCGAGCGCGTCCTTATGCATATAAACTCCCGGGGTGTCCGGGAGTTTTTTCAAATTTTCCTGAATATCAAACATTAATACGGCCAGTTCCTTTGCTTTAAGTCTCTTTCACGTTCCATCTGGCGGCGCGCCAGTTCCATCAGTTTTTTCTGGCGAGCCAGCTTCCGTTTCTTCTTATGGATGCTGCGCAGAATCAGGATCATCGCCGCGAACGCGAGCAGCAGCGCGAACACCGCCAGGATCATGACGGTCTGCACGTTGGTAATGCCAAGTCCCGACAAGAACCAGCCCTCTTTGACGTCTTCGGCCGCGATCAGATCGATGCTGCGGATCGCTTCGTCCGCCAGATAGATCTCCGCGGTTCCGATCACTTCCCCTTTGGCGAGCGGCGCCTGGATGTCATCGCGAAAAACCGTCTTTGTGCTGACCAGCGACGCGGACGCGCCCTCCGGCAGATTGATCAATCCGGCCTGCACGGCCGCAGCATCCACCTTGTTGGTCGCGCCGCCCTTGACGCGCGCCCCTTCAAAGATCTGCCCCTGTTCAAACGCCTTGTACGGGGACAGCATCGATTTCGCGTAATCCAACAGCTTTTTGATGTCCCGATAACGCTGCTGCAGACTGGAATCGAGGATGACTGCATAGACATCAAATCCGTCCATTTGGCAGAGTACTACCATGGTCGCGCGGTTTTTATCCGTGGTGCCGGTCTTTCCGGCGATCACGCCGTCATATTTTTTGACCTTGATCTTGCCGTTCAGCGTGTCGGCTTCGCCGCCCGCAAGGAAAAGGTTGGTCGTCTCCAGCTTGACAGCTTCGGTCTTGTTGGTGTCCGGGATCGTATAGCTGCTGACGCCGGCGATGCGCAGGATATCCGCGTTGGCAAAGGCGGCGCGTGCAATCTTGACAATATCCTCGGCGGTTGATACATGATTTTTGTTGTAAACGCCGCTGGAATTGACAAATTTGGTGTTCTTGCAGCCCAGCTCCTTTGCCTTCTGATTCATCAGCTTGACGAATTTTTTCTCGCTGCCGGAAACTGCGATCGCCAGCGCTTTTGCCGCATCGTTGGCGGAAGCCAGCATCGCGCCGTAGATCAGATCCTCCACTTTGATCTTTTCATCCGCGTAGACAAACGACTTGCTTTTTTTGACCTGCGTCGCTTCGGCGGTGATCGTGACCTCTTTGGAAAGATCCAGCTTTTCCGCTGCGATCAGGCAGGTCATCAGCTTGGTGATGCTGGCCAGATTATACTGCTTGTCGGCGTTCTGCTTCCAAAGAACCTCTTCTGTCGTCGCACAATAGACATAGGACGCACTCCCGGTCACATCCGGCCCGGAGGACGCGGCGAAAGCCGCGGGCGTCCAAATACCCGCAGCCAGCACACATATCAAGATCACCGCTGTGATCCATCTGCATCTTTTTTTCATCTTCTTACTCTCAATTTGCTGTTCTCAATATCCTGTTATCCTTTGCTGCTTCAGCGAGCACCCGGACGGTCTCCCCGGTCATTCCGATCATGCACGCTCAAAGAAGCGGTCCGCCAGCGTATGACCCTCCCCGCAGTAATTCCCGGATGCGGCTGCTGCTCGTTCATGGAACTGCTTCTGCGGGTCCGGCGCTGTCTCATGGCGGCTGTCATAGATCACGTACGGTACCGGATCGGACGAATGGGTACGGATGGCCAGCGGCGTCCGGTGATCCGGGATGACCAGCACCTTAAAGTCATCGCCGGTCTTTCGGAGATAGTCCACCAGCGGACCCACCACACGGCCGTCGATGTATTCGGCACAGCGCATCTTGGCCTCCAGATTGCCCTGATGGGAGCATTCGTCGGTTCCTTCGATATGCATATAGACAAAGTCCTTGCCGGATTCGTATTCGGCGATCGCCTGCTTTACTTTCGCTTCATAGTCCGTGTTTATGGTTCCGGTCGCTCCCGGAACATCCGGGGTTTCCAGCCCTGCGAACGTTCCGATGCCTTTGATCAGATCCACTGCCGAGATGACCGCCCCGCGGACGCCGTATTTCTGTTCAAAATTCGGCAGCTCCGGTCGTACGCCCTGCCCCCAGATCCAGATCGCGTTGGCCGGATGCAAGCCGCGTGCCTCCCGTTCCTTATTGATCGGATGATCCTTGAGCAGTTCATAGCTCTTGCGCATCATCGCGATCAGGAACTCCGCGTCTTTTCCCTGCGGCAGATACGGTCCGATCTGCCGGTCCAGAATGTCGTGCGGCGGGACACATTTGTAATCGGTGTGTCCGTGCGGGTGCCTGCGGTTGACCAGCATGCAGTGCCGGTAGCCGGTTCCGGGATAAAACGCCAGGTTCTCCTGACGGAACGCGTCTGCGATCACCTCGAGCAGCTTGCTGCAGTCCTCGGTCTCAATATCACCCGCGGCATGGTCGCGGATGATAAAGTCTTCATAACGATCCGCGCCTGCCGGGTCGACCGTCACGAAATTCACGCGGAACGCAATGTCGTCTTCCGTCATCTTCACGCCGATCGCCGCCGCTTCCAGCGGAGAGCGGCCGGTCAGATAGATGCGCGGATCATAGCCCATGACCGACAGGTTCGCGGAATCGCTGCCCGGGCTGATGCCGTCGGGCACGGTCTTGCAGAATCCGATCTCGCCTCTGGCGGCCAGCGCGTCGATGTGCGGCAGTGAGGCTGCTTCTAACGGTGTTTTTCCTCCCAGACTGTCAATCGGGTCATCTGCGGATCCGTCCGGCACGACAATGAGATATTTCATGTTCTTTGATTCTCCTTATTTGTTTTCCTCTTCAAACTCTTTCATAAATTGAATCAGCGCTTCCACGCCCTCTTTCGGCATCGCGTTGTAGATGCTGGCCCGCATACCGCCGATGGAGCGGTGTCCCGCCAGATTGACCAGACCCTTGTCTTTGGCCTCGGCGACAAACTTCTTGTCGAGATCCGCGTCGCCGGTCACGAAGACCACGTTCATCAGGGAACGGTCTTCCTTGGCAACCGGGCAACTGTAGAGATGGCTGGCATCGATGTAATCGTAGAGCATCGCGGCCTTTTCTTTGTTTCTTCTTTCCATCTCTTTCACGCCGCCGATACGCTTCAGATATTTGAAGACTTCGCCTGCCACATAGATGGAGAAGCACGGCGGGGTGTTGTACATGGAACCGTTGTCCGCGTGGATCTTGTAATCCAGATAGGTCGGTACCTCTGCCGGAGCCTTTCCGATCAGATCTTCGCGGATGATGACGATGGCAACGCCCGCCGGCGCGACGTTCTTCTGCGCACCCGCCCAGATGATGCCGAACTTCGTCACGTCAACTTCTTCGGAAAGGATGTTGGAGGACATATCCGCCACCAGCGGAATGTCGCCGGTCTCCGGTACATAATTGTATTTCGTGCCGTAGATGGTATTGTTGGACGTGATATAGACATAGTCTGCATCCGGACGGATATCTTCCTTGGTGATCTTCGGCACCCAGGTGAACTTGTCATCCTCTGAAGACGCGATAACTCGAATATCGCCGAATTTCGTTGCTTCTTTATAAGCTTTCTTTGCCCAGGTGCCAGTCAGCACGTAGTCTGCTTTTTTGGATCCGGTCAAAAGGTTGAGCGGAACCATCGCGAACTGCAGCGTGCCGCCACCCTGCAGGAACAGAACCTTGTAGTTATCCGGAATGTGCATCAGCTCTCTCAGATCAGCCTCCGCATCATCGATGATCTTTTTGAACTCTTGGGAGCGATGGCTCATCTCCATCACGGACTGTCCGCTGCCTTGATAATTCAGTAATTCTCTCTGTACATTTTCCAGAACCTCTACAGGAAGCATGGACGGACCTGCAGAGAAGTTAAAAACACGATTGTATTGCGTCATTTTCTTCGCCTCCAATGATTAAAATATAGTTATTCTTATTGTATCACTTTACGTGGTTTTCGTAAAGTGGTATAATGAACATCGGACACAACATGAAAACATTTTTATGAAAGAGATAGGTAAGGAGGCAAATTCATGTACCAAATCAAGACATTAAATAAAATTTCGCCGGTGGGTCTTGCTCACCTTACAGAAAGCTACATATTAACGGAAAAAACAGAGGATGCGGATGCAATTCTGGTGCGTAGCCAGGATATGCACGAGATGGAATTTTCCGAAAAGCTGGAGGCGATTGCCAGAGCCGGCGCGGGTGTCAACAATATTCCGCTGGATCGCTGCGCTGCATCCGGCATCGTCGTCTTCAACACACCTGGCGCGAACGCCAACGCCGTCAAGGAGCTGGTACTCTGCGGCATGCTGCTCGCATCCAGAAACATACCATCCGCGCTCACCTGGGCGAAAGGGCTGACCGAAGACGTCAGCAAGACCGTGGAAAAAGGCAAGTCGCAGTTCGCAGGTCATGAAATTCTCGGAAAGACGCTCGGCATCGTCGGCCTTGGCGCGATCGGCCGCAAAGTTGCGGATGCTGCCAAAGCCCTGGGCATGCACATCGTCGGCTATGACCCATACTATGTATCCGGCGGCGATGGCATCACCGTTTACCCAGATCTTGCCGAAATGCTGCCGCTCTGCGACATCGTGACTCTGCACCTGCCGGCAAACGACGCAACGAAAGATATGGTCAACAAGGAATTCCTCGCTTCCATGAAAGACGGCGCGATCCTGCTCAACTTCTCCAGAGACAAACTGGTAAACGACGTCGATCTTTTGATTGCGTTGGAATCCGGCAGACTGGCGCAGTATGTGACAGACTTCCCGAATGACAATCTGGTCGGCAGAGATCACATCATCCTGCTGCCGCATCTTGGCGCTTCCACCGAAGAAGCAGAAGATAACTGCGCTTCCATGGCGGTCAAGGAACTTCGCGATTTCTTGGAGAACGGCAACATCATCAACTCCGTCAACTTCCCAAAGGTTGATATGGGTCCTCTGGGTGACTGTCACCGTCTGGCGTTCTTCGTCAAGGATATGGAAAATCCGCTGGAGGAAATGATGACCATGCTCTCCGCCGCCGAGATCAAGGTTTCCAAGATCCAGGCAGGCCGCAGAGCAGCCGACGGCATCGCTTACGTTCTGGCCGAAGTTGCGAACACCGACGCGCACAAGCTGCTGTTCGGTGGCGAAACCGGAGCGAAAATCATCCGTCACCGTGAGATCCTGAAATAGCACGCCGGCTGAAATGCCGCCGCGGAACCTGTGTATGCGCCGGCCGGAGCGCCACGCGCGTGGATCTTGTAAAATTCGTTTCCATGGAATCAAAAACGCAACATCTTGCCGAAAACACACGGAAAAACGTGTGAAAATTCGATCGTGTTGCGTTTTTGCATGGACTTTTTCTATTTACGCAAGGTTTTTTCCAGATATTAGAAAAATCCTTGCGTTTTTGCGTCCGCCAAACTTAAAAATCCAACGGTCGACAAAATCCGACGCGTTTCGCTATGGGTTTGCGGCTCAAACTTGTATCTTTTTTTGCGCTGCATCCAAAAACGCAATCGGTGTACCGGACGGACGATCCGCTCCGCTACATCACCCGCTTCAAAGCGATCGGGGTGAAAATGGTGGTTGCGATGACCACGATGACAATCGGCGGGAACATTGCCGCGTCGATCAGTCCGAGCGCGTAACCCTTCTGCGCAACAATCAATGCAACTTCACCACGAGAGATCATCCCGATACCCACCTGCAGCGCCTCCTTTCCGGTAAATCCGCAAATCCTTGCACCAAGTCCGCAGCCGATGATCTTAGTCAGAATCGCAACCGCTAGCAGGAGCAGGGAGAAGATGATCAAACTTCCGGTGATGCCCTCCAGGTTGACTTTCAGGCCAACACTGGCAAAGAAGATCGGGGAAAAGAAGAGATAAGACGGTGCGGATATCTTTTTGGCAATCTCCTTCTTGATCCCATGTTGGGAAAGGAATAAGCCCAGAAGATACGCGCCCGTGATATCCGCGATTCCGAAATAGGTTTCGGAAAGATAAGCAATGACAAAGCAAAGCGCCACGACATAGGTCGTGATCCTGCGCCGTCCCAGATTCCGGTCGATCTGTTTTTTCCAACGATTGCAGATATAGCCCAAAGCCATCATCAGCACCGCGTAAAGCAGAATTTTGCCAAGCACCAGCAGGATCGATACGCTGGAATCTTTGAGGCTGATTACAATCGTCAGCACTACGATACCCATGATATCGTCGATGACCGCCGCGCCCAGGATGGCATTTCCGACCTTGCCGTCCAGTTTTCCCATTTCGCGCAGCGCCTCGACCGTAATGCTGACGGAAGTTGCCGTCAGAACCACGCCGATAAAAACTGCTTTGAGGATTTCCTGATAATCCCTGGCGCCAGCTTCAAAGTAGAAATAATATGCCAGTGCGCCACAAATCAACGGTACCACAACGCCGATGGAGGCGATGACCATGCACGCCACACTGTTCTTCTTGAGTTGCTGGACATCCGTATCAAGCCCTGCCGTGAACATGAGCAGGATAACGCCGATCTCGGCGGCTTTCTCCACAAAGTCGGTCTCGGTTACCCAGTTCAGACAGGACGGTCCGATCAGCACACCTGCCAAAAGCGCGCCTACGACCTGTGTCATATTCACTTTATTCGTAATATCTCCCAAAATTTTTGTGGTCAATAAAATAATCGCAATACTGACCAGAAATAAATACTCATTCATCACAAAATGCACTCCTCTGTTGTTGGTCATCGGGCAGCATATCTTTTTCATACCTTGTTTCACTGCCGAGGATGTATTCTACCTTTCCTCGCAATTCTTTTCAAGCTTTTTCACTGTTTCTTGACAGGATATTTACAGAGTCTTGACAATTCTTTAGCTGGCAAAAGCCCTCTTAGCCCGACGCAGCGCAGCTGCCCTGCGAAGGGCTAGCCCGCGAGACTCAGGAGCGCCGCCCCATGGCTGACCGCGGCGCAAGTCAGAATGCCGCAGATAGTTGGAATGAGGGCGGCGACTCCCGTCCATTTCCAGCTTCCGGTCTCTTTGCGGATCGTCAGTAGTGTGGTCGAGCAGGGCCAGTGCATCAGGGAAAAGAGCACAAAGCAGACCGCCGTCACACAGGTCCAGCCGTTTTCGACAAAAAGTGCATGTAGCATCGTCAAGTCCTCCATCCCGGTCAGGTCGCCCTGCATGAGATAAATCATGACCACGATGGGAATTACGATTTCATTGGCCGGCAGTCCCAACAGGAAAGCGGTCAGGATGGCGCCGTCCAGTCCGAGGAAGCCGCCGACCGGTTCCAGCAACGTGACCAGATGCTGCAGGACGCTGACAGGGCCAATGCTCACATTCGCGAGGATCCAGATCAAAAGCCCCGCCGGCGCGGCCACGGCTGCCGCCCGCGCCAGCACAAACAGTGTCCGATCCAGCACAGAGCGGACGATGACGCTGCCGACCTGCGGCATACGGTAAGGTGGTAGTTCTAAGGTAAAAAACGACGGCATTCCGCGCAGCAGAGTCTTGGACAGGAGGCTGGTGACCAGCAAGGTTATGATCACGCTGCACAGAATCACGCCAGTCAGCAGCAGCGCGGCCGTCAGGGAAGCACCGACCTGCACACCGCTTCCGGTTCCGCTACAGGATCCATAAGCGAAAAACATAGTCAGGACGGCGATTAGTGCCGGAAAGCGACCGTTGCAGGGAACCAGACTATTGGTCAGGATTGCCAGCATGCGTTCGCGCGGCGAATCAATGATGCGGCAGCCTGTGACCCCTGCCGCGTTGCAGCCGAAGCCCATGCACATGGTCAGCGCCTGCTTGCCGCAGGCGCAGCAGCGCTGAAACGGTTTATCCAGATTGCAGGCGATGCGCGGCAGGTATCCCAGGTCTTCCAGTATGGTAAATAGCGGAAAGAAAATAGCCATCGGCGGTAGCATGACCGCGACGACCCAGGCAAGGACGCGGTAGGCGCCGTTGATCAGGCAGCCGGACAGCCAGGCTGGGGCATGCAGGATCTCCGCGCAGGACAAGAGGCCGCCCTCCAGTCGGGTAAGGGCGGCCGACAGGAGCTGGGAAGGATAGTTGGCGCCGACGATCGTCAGCCAGAAGACGGCAGCCAGCAGAAGCAGCATGCAGGGATAGGCCGTCCGCCGTCCAGTGAGCAGGCGATCGATCCGCCCATCTGTCCGGTGGTACATCCGTTCCGGGATCTGCACAGCATCGTCGCAGACCTGTTCCGCACGCCGCAGGATCGTTCCGGTGATCATATCTGCCACATTTTTTTCCGTCAGGCCGCTTTCCCGCAAATGCCGCATCGCGTGTTCTTTCGCCGCCTGCACCTCCGGATCTCTCCGCAAATCGACTCCGGTCTGCTCGCATAGCCGGTCCAGCAGTGCGTCGCTGCCCTCCAGCATCCGCAGCGCGACCCATCGTTCCGGCAGACATCCCGCCAGACGTGCCGCAAGCACCGGGGAAAGCTCCGCGACAGCCGCTTCGATCGCAGACGGATAAGCCAATCGCAACAGTTTCCGCATACTCACCTCTGCTTTCGTTCTGTCTTCCCCACTGTGCAGCGCAGTGAATATCGGATTCCGCATAGCCTCCACGGTCTCCTGCGCAGCGGCCGCAGCGACCGTACCGACCGCAGTTTCTGCGGCTTCTCGCAGAGCAGACGCGGTTGCGACGTTTTCCCGCAGCATCGCGTCGACCTGCTGCAGCATTTCCTGCAAGCCGCGCTTCTGCTTCGCGCAGATGCCGACGACCGGAGTCCCCAGCCGTTCGGAAATCCGTTCCAGATCTAAGCGAATGCCGCGTGCCTTTGCCTCATCCATCATATTAACGCAGAGAATCACGCGCGGACAGATTTCCATGATCTGCAGCACCAGGTTTAGGCCGCGGGAAAGACAGGCCGCATCGCAGATCGCAATCACGGCGTCCGGTCGCGCAAAGCATAGGATATCGCGTGCGGCTTCTTCTTCCGCAGAGTGTGTCAATAAGGAATAGGTTCCCGGGATATCCACGATCCGATATGCAACTTCCTGAACGTGGCAGATCCCGCAGGCATTGCCGACGGTTTTGCCGGCCCAGTTTCCCGTATGCTGATGCATTCCCGTCAATGCGTTAAAAACCGTTGATTTTCCAACATTAGGATTTCCTGCCAACGCAATCGTTTTTTGTGTTTTTGTTTCCGCTTCTACGAAAATTTTACGACCGTCAGTCTTGCGAATGGCGATCACCGCGCCGCGGATCAAAAAACAGAGCGGATCGCCACATGGACTTTGCCCGACACATTCTACCTCCGTCCCCTCGATCAATCCGAGATCCTGCAGTCTGCGCCGCATGCTGCCTTCCGCTTTCAAAGCGCGGATCGTCCCCTTTTCCCCGGGGACGAGATCCGCCAAAGTTTTCTCTTTTTCCATATAAAAAATCCTTTCGAATGTGTTTTGAATACAATTCTGTAATATCGTATTCGCATCCGAAAGGATTCGTTCTTGTCCGTCTCTGTTTTTGTTTGATCATGCACGGCAACCTTCTGTTCGCGAAAGCTGCGCCTTTACAGCACTTTGGAAAGGAAATTTCGGGTTCGTTCTTCTTTGGGATGATCAAAAATATCCTGCGGCGTCCCCTCTTCGACAATGCTGCCGTCTGCCATGAAGATCACGCGATCAGCAACCTCCCGTGCAAAGCCCATTTCGTGTGTCACAACGATCATCGTCATACCGTCGTGCGCCAACTCCCGCATAACATCCAGAACCTCGCCGACCATTTCCGGATCCAGCGCGGATGTCGGTTCATCAAAAAGCATGACCTCCGGCTCCATGGCCAGCGCCCGCACGATCGCGATACGCTGTTTTTGCCCACCGGAGAGCATGTTCGGATATTCATCCTTTTTATCCGCCAGCCCGACACGTTCCAGCAGCTTCATGGCCTGTGCCTGTGCCTCCTGCGATGTTTTGAGCTTGAGGGTCACCGGCGCCATTGTGATGTTTTCCAGTACGGTCTTATGCGGGAAAAGATTGAAGTGCTGGAATACCATTCCCATCTTCTGCCGATGCCGGTTGATGTTAACATTTTTGGATGCCAAATTGACACCTTCAAAAAAGATCTCGCCTGCGGTCGGCTCTTCAAGCAGGTTGAGACTCCTCAGCAGCGTCGATTTGCCGGAACCGGACGGTCCGATAATCGCGACCACTTCACCCTTTTTCACGTCCAGATCGCAGTGATTCAGCGCCACGACTTCTCCGTGATTGTATTCCTTGACTAAATCTCTGACCGAGATGATGTAATCAGTGTTTGTCTCCACGACGCATTCTCCTTTCGATATGTTCAATGACCTTGGAGGTTGGATAATTGATGACAAAGTAAATCATGGCCGCCAGCATGTATGGGCCTATGGTGATATAGGTGCTACCGCTGATGGTTTGTGCCGCAAACATGATCTCACCCATGCCAAGCATCATGCAGATCGAGCTTTCCTTGATCATAGTCACAACTTCATTGGCCAATGCCGGCAGTACATTTTTAATGGCCTGCGGCAAGATGACAAGACGCATGCTTTGTGCCTGTGAAAGTCCCAGAGAACGTGCAGCCTCCATCTGTCCGCTATCGACCGCCAGAATACCTGCGCGGAAAATTTCCGCGACATAAGCCGAGCTGTTGAGTGCCAACGCCACGACCCCAGGAACAAATCGCGTGGAATCAATGAAGCCAAAGAGCATAACCTTTGGTACAACAATCGCATTGAAGACACCATAATAAATAATGATCAACTGCACCAGCATCGGCGTTGAACGGAACGCCGCGATATAAGCGCCGGACAGCCAACGCACCGGGGTGCATTTGCTCAGGCGCATAGTTGCCAAAAGCAGCGCTGGCAGGACTGCCAGCAGAACAGATACGACAGAAAGAATCAGGGTGTATTCCACACCCTGAATCACTGCATATCCATACTTGGGTAAAAATTTGAAGTTAAAAAACGCATATGCGGGCATGTCTGTAAACAGGCTTTGCCACCAATCCCAAAACATAGATAAGTTCCTTTCCCATCATCAGCAATGATTTACAAATCGCAGGCGGCCTTATTGTTCGGCATCCGCATCAGCTTCCTCCGGAGCGGAAACTTCCTGCCATACGTCTGCGAGCGCGTTGGCATTCTCCTTGAATTCCTCGACCTTATTCTCTTCCGTCATTTTCGCGATGGCTTCGTTGATTTTCGGAAGAAGTCCCTTCGGATCACCCTTCGCGACCGCAACGCATACATCAGCTGATTTTCCGAGTTCATCAAAGCTCAATGCCACCAAGTCATCGTTGCTTGCCTGATACTGCTGCGCAACAGAACCGTCTACCAGAATAGCATCGACCTTGCCATAAGATACCTCTTTAATCAGATCCAGTACGCTCTGCAAAGAAACTGCATTGACATCCGGAATCTGATTGATGATTTCAAGTTTCGTCGTTGCAGTCTGCGCCCCGATGGTTTTTCCGTTAAAATCGCTGTAGGATTTGTACTGATCCGCGTTCTCCTTTTTTACCAGGAACTGCGGCGCAAGCTCCGTCAGATATGGATCCGAGAAGTCCGCTGCTTCTTTTCTTTCGTCGGTTGCTTCAATGTCGGCCAGCACGATATCAAACTGTCCCTTGTTCAAGGCTGTCAACAGATTGTTGAAGGACATGTTCTCGGTCTGCAGCTCCAGCCCCATGTAATCCGCGATGTACTGCGCAACTTCTACGTCAATGCCACCGTATACCATATCACCGTTTTCATCCGGATACATAAATTCAAACGGCGCATAGTCCGCGGAGGTTCCGAAAACAAGCGTGGTCTTCTCCGCATTGTCGCCGTCTGCGTTCGTGTCGTTGCTGTCGCCGCATGCGGTAAAGGTTAACATACATAAGGTCATGATCATGACGATGGATATTACTTTTGCAAATTTTTTCATTTTCTTTCTTTCCTTTCCCGTTCTTTATTCTGAACATTTGATGTCATAAGTAATTTCTTGCTGCTGGATTTTCGTTTTTTTGATCTTCCCCAACAACAGGTTTGATTATACATCAACGTGAATAAAAATGCAATAGCTTTTTGAAAAAATATGAAAAAAAATCAATAAAAATTCTGTTTTTTGTTTTCACCGTCATTTTTCATGGCGCATTTCTGAATATTTCTCATTTTTATGCGCATATTTAGCCTTATTATGCATAAATATATGTATATTTTTTCACAAGCTCCCCGCATCTTGTTTTTCACCACCTGTTTGCGCGTTTCTTGTCTGCACATTTTCCTCGGTGAGAAAAAGGATAAAGGTTCTGGTCAAAAGGCCTGTTTTTGCCGGAGCCGAACCGGCAATTCCGATGGTTCTGATCTGCGGCGGCTGTAGCGGGCGCATCTCAAAAATTCCTTTATAGCTTGCGGGGATCATTTCCGGCATGATGGTAATACCGAATCCATTTTCCACCATGGCGATCACCGAAAAATCATCGTTGACCAGGTGCCGGATGGTAAACGGCAATTTATCCTGCTCCAATACTCTGCGCATATCGTTATCCGAGCCTTTGCGCTGCATGATCAGCGGCTCCCGTTTCACTTCCGCAAGAGTCAAATATGGCTTTTTTGCCAGCGGATGCCGCGGCGGCAGCAAGACCTGCATGGAATCTTGATATAAAGGATAGAAGCACAGGTTCTCGGGCGCAGGCGCCGACAAGAAGCCGCAATCGCTCCTGCCGTGCAAGATATCTTCGGCGATCGTATCATAGTCGCCAAACCGCAGTTCGAAGCGTACGCGCGGATGTCGTCTCTGAAACTCGCGCATGATCTGCGGCATCCGATGGATCGCCACGCTGGAAAAAATGCCAACGCGCAGAGTCCCCGAAACTTCTCCGTTGATCTCATGAATCATCTGTTCAAGATTTCTCTGCTGATTGACCAGCTCCTGTACTGCAGGAAGCAGGCGTTTCCCATTCTCTGTCAATTCCACACCGTTGCTGCTGCGGAGAAAAAGCGCAAAGCCCGTCTCCTTTTCCAGCGCGGCAATTGCGTGACTCACACCCGCCTGCGTATAGTGCAGGCGCTCCGCCGTTCGGGTAATGTTTCCGGTTTCCGCGGTCTTTAAAAAGATCTCATATTTGCTATGCGCCATGTTCTCCTCCATAACTGTTTGTACTGGTATGCATAAAAATAATTCTCTTTTCAAATGTTTTCGTTACCAGTATAATAGACTGCGATAGAAAAAGCAAGCAACGGATTCCAGAAGTCCGAAAAAGGAACCCGCCGCAGAAAGGAATGCCCAAGCACAGCGGGGCAAGAAAGGTCAAACAGAATGCAGACAGACAGCACCAGGAACGCAGAAAAACACACGCTACACGCGCAAAATAAAGCATGGACGCAGGGCAAAGCTGACCGCCTCATCGCGCTCATCGCGATCCTATGGGGCAGCTCCTACCTGATGATGAAAGTGGGGCTTGACGGGATCCCGCCGTTCACGATCACCGCGCTCCGGTTCAGCATCGCATTTTGTTGCGTAGCACTGCTCTTTTGTCGGCAGCTTAAGCATACAACGAAAAAAATTCTCCTGCACAGCAGCCTGATGGGTTTCTTTCTTTTCGCCATCTTTGCCTTTTTAATGCACGGAATGGAAACGACCTCTGCTTCCAACGCCGGTTTTCTGACCAGCACGTCCGTTGTCATGGTTCCGGTTTTTCACGCGCTTCTTACTCGCAGGCTTCCGGATCCTGCGACGCTGATCGGTGTGATCGTCACAACCCTCGGCTTAGCTCTGCTGACTGTACGGGAGTCGCTTACTCTGCAAAGCGGTGACCTTTTATGTATTGGCGGCGCAGCAATGTATGCCTGTCAGATCTTACTGGCAGATCGCTTCACCAGAGATGGGAACGGGCTGCTTCTCGGCATCTGGCAGCTCGGCTTCTGCGGACTGTACGCATGGCTCTGCGCATTTCTCTTTGAAACGCCGGTACTGCCGTCAAACACCGCGGAATGGCTCGCCGTTCTCGGTCTGTCGCTCATCTGCAGCGCTTTCTGTTTTGTCGCGCAGCCGATCGCGCAAAAATATACGACTCCGGAACACGCCGCGCTCCTGTTTTCGCTGGAACCCGTCAGTTCCGCTGTCTTCGGCTTTTGTTTTCTCCACGAAGTGCTCTCGCTCAAGGGTTATTTCGGCGCGGTGCTGGTTCTCTGCGGCGTGCTGATCGCGTCGGTACAACAAAAAAAATAGGAGGTATCTTATGAAATCCATAAAATCATTCCACATTCTTCCCCACACGTTCTTCCTTCTTACTGTCCTGTTTGTCATCGTCAGCTGCTGCAGTTGCAGCGCCAGCAAGAGCGACGACGGACATGCCGCAAATAACACGCAAAGCAATCAGCACAGCCATACAACCGTCTTGACCGACCGGCAGCGCGCTGCTCAAATTCTCGCCGACATGACAACCGAACAAAAAGTCGGGCAGCTCTTCCTCGTGCGACCGGAAAGTCTGTCTCCTTCCCTTTCCGATGCGCAAGCAAACGACGCGACACACTATGGAGTCACCGCATTATCGGATGAGATGCGTACATCGCTTATTTCCTATCCGGTTGGCGGTATTGCGCTGTTCGGCAAAAATATTTCCGGCGCGCAGCAGCTTCCGGATTTTATCACCTCGTTGCAAGACGCTTCTTCCGTTCCGCTCTTTATTGGCGTGGATGAAGAAGGCGGCAGAGTGGCGCGCATCGCCAATTCTTCTTTCTTTGACGTTCCAAAATACGAAAGTATGCAGGCTGTCGGCGATTCCGGCGATCCGCAAAAAGCAAAGGAGGTCGGACTGACGATCGGAGGTTACTTGAAGCCGTTGGGTTTCAATCTAGATTTCGCTCCGGATGCCGATGTCTTCACAAACCCTTCCAATCTTGTAATCGGTGATCGATCCTTTGGCAGTGATCCTAAGCTGGTCGGCGAAATGGTTTGCGCACAGCTTACCGGCATGCATGAAGCCGGTATCATGGGCTGTATCAAACATTTCCCGGGTCATGGAGATACAAAAGGAGACACGCACACCGGCTATGTCAGCGTCTCGAAAACCTGGGAGGAATTAAAAGCTTGCGAACTGGTACCTTTTTGTGCCGCGCTGCCATACACCGACATGGTGATGGTCGCGCATATTACCGCAGTACAGGTTTCTGATGATGGGCTCCCGGCTTCCTTATCTAAGGAAATCATTACCGGTAAACTGCGCGATGAACTGGGGTATGACGGTGTCGTCATTACCGATTCTATGAGCATGGGCGCGATCACGGAAGATTACACTAGCGCAGAAAGTGCGCTTCTGGCGCTTCAGGCCGGCGCGGATATCGTTCTGATGCCGCGGAATCTCCCGGATGCATTTCAGGGCGTTCTGCAAGCGGTTGAACAAGGAAATCTTAGTACTTATCGCCTGGATGAAAGCGTCCTGCGCATTCTGACCTTAAAGGTGAAGTACGGTCTTTTGCCTGAATGAACACCGCGCCCCCCACACATTTCCTTATTTCTTGTGGTGGTGATACGGATCGTG
>DJPG01000004.1:28693-29620 GCA_002439735.1 Firmicutes bacterium UBA6418
CAGGCCTCGCTGCCCCACTGGTTGGGATTGTTAAATGCCGGATCCGATGTTAAGTCAGGGTCGCGATCATCAAAATCCGGATCATCGCCCCGTTCCAATTCACCGAATTCGTTGATGAAATACCCATCCGGAACCTCATCGAATTCCGGATCAAAGGTATCCGGATCAAAATCATCGAGATCGGCAGGATTGCAGCGCGTACTCGAAGCTGCCAAAGCAGGCTCCGCACTTGTGTGTTTTTTAGAAAAGTCTAGGATTCCGCAGCTCAGTCTAACCCAAGCATCATCCGCAAAGTTGATCGGCAGATCTCTCGCAGGCACTGTGTAATGCATACGGCAGTAAGCGTCCAGCTCCGCACAGTTTAATAATAGGTTCATTTTCCACGGTTCATCCACATCCGAAAGCGTATAGCAGTTGATCCGATTGGCCTCCGATCTGTAAACGTTGTATTTTCGAATGCATTTGTTTCCCCTGCGGCTTCGCAAAAGAAAAAATTGCTCGTCACCACAGGAAAAATCAAGTAAAATCGGAACCTTGTCTTCCGAATCCGCTTCCTCTTTCGGCCGGATCCTGTACAAGTACGCTCCGTCTTCTTTCTGCTCCTTTTGATATTGCACAACTACTTGGAACTTCTTTTCGCCAAACCGGTAATTTTTTGTTTCTGCCGCACGTTTCGAAGCTCCGGAACCTGAAGTTTCCGATTCGGAAGCTCCGGATACCGTGTTCAAGATCTGAATCAAAAGGAAAACACCCAAGGAAATCAAAAGAAATTTGCACCAAAACCAAAGCATTTTACGCCGCTCCTTCCATACGTATGTTCAAAATACTTGTATCTTCCATCGAAATACGCCATGCACTCCTTTACTTTTTATGATGATGATACGGATCGTGGCAGTTCTTGGCGTCACACCGTTCTTCCTCTTTTTT
>DJPG01000130.1 GCA_002439735.1 Firmicutes bacterium UBA6418
CATATCGCCCTTGAGAATGTTGACCAACTGCGGCAGCTCGTCGATCCTCGTCTTGCGAAGGAAGCGGCCGATCCTGGTCACGCGCGGATCATCGTTGACGGCCCACTGTGCGCCGTCCCGTTCCGCGTCCATGCGCATGGAGCGGAATTTGTACAGGACAAACGGTTTCTGGTCAAGGCCCAGACGGACCTGCCGAAAGATCGGGCTGCCGGGGCTGTCGGCCCGGATGATCAACGCGATCACGAGCATCGGGGCGAGCAGCAGGATCATGGCCAGCAGCGCGCATACAATGTCCGCAGACCGCTTGGCAAAAAAGTATAGCTTCCGATCCGGTCTTTCAACCTTCTCGGCAATATAGCGCACTTTGTTGTCTGCAAATTTTTGCAGGTTCAGGATTTCCTCATTGGTCTGTTCTTTTTTCATCTTTACCGTAACTCTCTTTTTCTCCACACGGTCCGGTCTATGATCTTGCAGTAACTTTGGATGATTTTTACGACCTGCGCGCTGATATTTTGCTGATAGCATGGTACCGGGATGCCATAATCCCGCTGCCGGTCCATGACGACGGCCGTTTCGACTCCCTGCAAGACCTCCTGCTCGGTAATGCCGGCCAGGATGAAATTGCCGGTTTCCATCGCTTCCGGGCGCTCGGTGGAGGTCCGGATACAGACAGCCGGAAATGGCTTGCCGATGGAGAGATAGAAGCTGCTCTCTTCCGGCAGTGTCCCGGAATCGGAGATCACGCAGAAGGCGTTCCGCTGCAGCTGGTTATAATCATGGAATCCCAGTGGCTCGTGGATCCGCACCCGCGGGTCGAGCGGGAATTTCCGCTCTTCCAGCGCCTTGCGGCTGCGTGGATGGCAGGAATACAGCACCGGCATATCGTAGACTTGCGCCAGCCGATTGACGGCTGTGAACAGCTGGATAAAATTATTTTCATCATCGATGTTTTCTTCGCGGTGCGCCGAAAGCAGCAGATACCGCTGCGGCGAAAGCGCCAGTCTTTGCAGGACATCGGACGCTTCGATCTTGGTCAGGTTGGCGCGCAGGACCTCTGCCATCGGGCTTCCGGTCACAAAGGTGCGTTCCTTCGGCCGTCCCTCCGCCAGCAGATACCGCCGCGCGTGCTCGCTGTAGCAGAGATTGACGTCCGCGATATGGTCTACGATCCGGCGGTTGGTCTCCTCCGGCAGGCATTCGTCAAAGCAGCGGTTGCCCGCTTCCATATGAAAGATCGGGATATGCAGCCGCTTGGCCGCGATCGCGGAAAGGCAGCTGTTGGTGTCGCCCAGGATCAGCAGCGCGTCCGGCCGTTCTTCCTGCATCAGGCGGTAAGACGCGGCGATGATATTGCCGATCGTTTCGCCCAGATCACGGCCGGCGCTGTCGAGATACTTGTCCGGACTGCGCAGTCCCAGATCTTCAAAAAAGATCTGGTTGAGGCTGTAATCATAGTTCTGGCCGGTGTGGACCAGCGTCTGATCGAAATAGATATCACATTTTTTGATCACTTCCGACAGCCGGATGATCTCCGGTCGGGTGCCGATGATCGTCATCAGTTTCAGTTTGCTCATACGTTTCTCCGTATTGATACAGGTTCTCGATAGGTATCCGGATGTTCCGGATCAAAGGCTTCGTTTGCCCAGATGATCGTGATCATTTCTTCCTGTTCTGAAAGATTGATCAAATTATGGGTGCAGCCGGGCACCATGGTAATCACTTCGGGCTTTTCGCCCCGGACCTCGTAGCTTCGGATCGGGTAAGGCTGCCCTGCGGCATCCGTGCCGATCCTGCGCGTCTGGATCAGTCCGTGGCCTTTCACCACGATGAACCGTTCATGTTTACTGTGATGCCAGTGCTGCCCTTTCGTAACGCCCGGGCGGGAAATATTCACGCTGATCTGTCCGCCGTTTTGGATATGCAGGAGCTCGGTAAAGCTGCCGCGTTCGTCTGCTTTGGGCTGCAGGGCTTGCCGCAGGTCCGCGTCCGGCAGATAGGTCAGATACGTCGCGTAAAGTTTCTGTTCGAAGGCGCTTCGCAGGCAAGGGAGATTTCCTGCTTTCTGCGCGGCGCGAAAGCACTGCAGCAGGTCCGCGAGTTCGCCTAAGGTAATCCGTGTGGTCTCCTTCACGCAGCCGTATCCGTCTTGGATCTGCGCGTGACCGGCAAGCGCGCGAAGGAGTTCCTCGACCACATCGTCAATATAGGTCAAGGTCAGTACAGTCTGCCGGTCGTTAATCCGGATCGGCAGATCCGCCGCGATATTGCGGCAAAAGGTCGCCGTCACCGAATTATAGTCCGGTCGGCACCATTTGCCGAACAGATTGGTAAAGCGGTATACGACCGTCCTTGCGCCGGTTTCCTCGCCGTACGCGAAGATCAGGTCTTCGGCCTCTTTTTTGGTCCGGCCGTAAGGCGTATCCTTTCCGGCATGGATCGAAGAAGCGAAAATGACCGTCGGCTTTTTGGGATTTTGTTTCAGATCCGCAAGCAGCTGCTTGGTAAATCCCACATTGCCGGTTACAAATTTATTGAAATGGTCTGCGCGGTTGACGCCTGCGAGATGCACGACAGCATCTGCTTGTCTGCAGCATGCCGCAAGCGCCGCCGCGTCAGACCGAGGAGTGGGCATCATGATTTCGAGCGGTTCGCCGTCCAGCGGCGTATTCTTTGCTTTCCCGTCTCGGATATTTTTTAACTGTTCGGTCAGGTTCTGTCCGACGAAGCCTGACGCGCCGGTGACCAGGATCTTCATTTTCCCAGCGCCTTTTTTACGTAGTCGGCCGTCAAAAGCTTTTGCACAACGCCTTCCACGTCGAGCCTTACCGTATTGTCGCTGGTGTAGGCCTCGTCCGCCATCGTTTCCACATGACCTTCGACAACAAAGCGGTCGTAGTTCAGATCGCGGCTGTCTGCCATGACGCGGAAATAGTTTCCCAGATCTTCGCTGCGAAGGCGTTCTTCACGGGTCATCAGGGTTTCGTAGAGTTTTTCGCCGTGCCGGGTGCCGATGATCTTCGTTCCGGTATCGCCGAAAAGCTGCTGCACGGCCTTCGCGAGGTCGCCGATCGTCGAGGCGTCCGCTTTTTGGATAAACAGGTCGCCCGGCTGCGCGTGTTCAAAGGCGAACAGCACAAGGTTCACGGCTTCGTCCAGATTCATCAGGAAGCGGGTCATCTCCGGGTTCGTGATGGTGATCGGGTTTCCGGCCCGGATCTGGTCGATGAACAGCGGGATCACGCTGCCCCGGCTGCACATGACGTTGCCGTAGCGGGTACAGCAGATGGTGGTCTCGCCGCGGTCCGCCGCGACGCGCGCGTTCGCTTTGATGATATGTTCCATCATTGCCTTGGAGGTCCCCATGGCGTTGATCGGATAAGCCGCCTTGTCCGTGGACAGGCAGACTGCTTTTTTGACGCCGGTCTCCATCGCGGCATGCAGCACATTGTCAGTCCCGATGATGTTGGTCCGCACCGCTTCCATCGGGAAAAACTCGCAGCTCGGCACCTGTTTCAGGGCCGCCGCGTGGAACAGATAGTCCGCGCCGTACATGGCGTCCCGGACCGTCTGCGCCTCCCGGACATCGCCGATATAGAACTTGACCTTGCCGGCCAGTTCCGGACTGTTTACCTGCAGCTCATGGCGCAGGTCGTCCTGCTTCTTTTCGTCACGGCTGAAGATGCGGATCTGCCCGATGTCCTGATAAAGAAAATATTTGAGCATGGCGTTTCCGAAACTGCCGGTCCCGCCGGTGATCATCAGTGTTTTGTTTTGAAATACAGACATGTTGCTTTCCTTCTCGATTGCTTGATTTTCTTTCTATCTCCGAATGGTTATTTATATCCCTGATAGTACTTGTATTTGTACTTATATTTGCCGTAGTAATAGCCGCGATGTTCGGTATCGATCTTGTTCAGGACCGCGCCGATGATCCGGCATCCGGTCATTTCCAGCTGTTTTTTGACTTTGACCGCGGTACGGCGGCTGACGGCGTCGCTTTCTATGACCAGGATCACGCCGTCGCATTTCGGCGCTAAAACCGCTGCGTCGATGACCATGCCGAGCGGCGGCGAGTCGATGATCACCAGGTCAAAGGCTTCTCTTGCAGCTCTCAACAGAGCTTCCATCCGGCTGCCGGCTAAAAGCTCTGTCGGATTCGGTGACAGCGGACCGGTTAGGATCATGTAAAGATTCTCCACATTGGTCTCCACGATCACTTCGTCCAAGGAGGCCAGCGCCGATAAGTAATGGGTCATTCCCTTTTGGTTCTTGTCTTCCAATTTGATCTGATAGCGTCCCTGCATCACGGATTTTCGCAGGTCGGTATCGACAAAGAGCACTTTGCGGCCGGTCCCGGCCACGCTGCGTGCCAGTCCGAACGAAACGGTACTCTTGCCCTCATCCGGATTACAGCTTGTAAAAAGAATGCTTTTGATATCCGGACCGCTGAACATCAGATTGCTGCGCAGCGAGTTATAGGCTTCCTGACGCGAGTAGTCCATCGTTTCGAGATTTTCCAGATAGATTTTATTTGCCATGGTTGTTCCTCCTGCCGGTGCTGTGTTTCTGGCTCTTGTTTTTCTTCTTGCTCTTCTTGCCCAGCGGCAGCGGGAAGCGCTTCTTTTTGTTCTGTTTTTCCTCTCCGCTCAGCGGAACGACCGCCAATACGGTCAGATCCAGACAGCGTTCCACTTCATCCTGCGATTTGATGGTGTCGTTCATCAGATACAGCGCGATCACCAGCATCCCGGACAGGATCAAACCGGTCAAGAAGCCCAGGATCACATTTTTCGCTTTCTCCGGTTTCACGGGTTTTTCCGGTACGGCTGCTTTTTCCCAAATCTGTGGTTTGTTCGTCTTCATGACTTCCGAGATCCGGGTACGGGAAACCTCCGCGAATTCGCCGGAGATATCCGTGATCTGCTGCGGGTCGGTCCCGGAAACGGTGATATTGATGATCCGGGTTTCTTCCGGATTGGTCACTTTCAGCATTCTCTGCAGATCCTTCACACTCATGTCGAGTGCCAGACGGTCGATGACCTCCTGTACGATGGATCGCGACTGGATCATTTCGACGCAGTCATATGCTAAGGTAGAGCCGACCTGCAGTTCGGACAGACTCGTTGTCGAAGAATCCTGTGCCTGAATGTAGAGCTTTGACGTCGATTCATACACCGGCTCCGCGATAAAAAAGCTGTAGATCCCGGCGATCGCCGCAAAGATCAAGGCGGTCGCTAAGATCACGGCGATCTTTTTACGGATCTCCAGCAGCAGTTCAAAAAAATCAATCTCTATTACATCTTCTTCTCGTCTCACGCGTTGTTCTCCCTCTCGGCAGGCGCACGCCGGGCGTGCATCGCTGCCGTCTGTTTTTTCAAAAGTCCGTATGGTCTTTGCCGCGCAAATGCGTTTTTTCCGCGCAGGTAGCAGAGGTTTGTTAGTTATCAAAGATAACTAACAAAAGGGATATCCCTTTTGGACTTTCCGAATATTTCTCTATGTGTATTTTTTCTGTTTTATCACAAAGGCCTATTCTGCAGGATCCGTTCCCCGTTTTTCCGCCAAATCGCCTCGGCTGTTTCCACATCGGTAAAATGAATCATCTTCTCTGCAGCTTCCCGCATTGCGGGTCTGCGGCTGCTGTCATTGTGACAGTCGCTGCCGATGAAATGGACCAGATCGCTTTGCAGCAGTTTTTTTACGCACCGGTATTCCGGATGCATCCAGCCTCCGAGCAGACTGGAACTGTTGATCTGAATTGCCGCGCCCTGCGCGGTCAGATTTTCGGCATCCGCCGGGTGCTTCTGCAGGCACCGATATCGTTCCGCGTGCGCGATCACCGGGCGATAGCCCGCGCGGATCAGCGCTCTGACGGCAGATTCCAATGCAGACAGCGGTTCATCTGGATAGAACTCCACTAAGACGTAATCGCTGCCGGCAAGGGTCAGCGCGTTTCCATTGTGCAGTTTCTCGACCGTACTCGGGCTGAACAGGATCTCATTTCCCAGAAAAAGTTCCAAATCCTCGTAAGCCGCCGCAAGTTCCTTCATACGGCCAAAAACTTCCTCGGTTTTTTGCCTGCCGGTTCCCGCGCTCCGCGATCCGAAATGCGGCGTCAGCATGATCCTGCGAATACCTTCTTCATATGCCGTCTCCAGCATTTTTTCGGCCTGTGCGAGATTCTTCGCACCGTCATCCAGTCCCGGCAGCATATGCGTATGTAAATCGAAATAATAATCGTTCATTTTCAGTCTCAGCACTCTTGTTCTGTCGTTTCGACTCTCATACAAATTTCGACAAAATATTATCTACTTCTTATATATTGTGCCACA
>DJPG01000136.1 GCA_002439735.1 Firmicutes bacterium UBA6418
GACCCTCTGCTTGTAAGGCAGATGCTCTCCCAGCTGAGCTAAACTCCCACAACGTCATTTTTATCTGCTCGACACATTTACTTATTTTACAGTATCTTGTCCGAAATGTCAAGCACTTTTTGCATTTTTTTCAAACTTTTTTCCGATCGGCATTCATGTAAAACACCCTTCAGAAGCTTGGCTTCGTCCAAGACGCTACCGCCTTTTCTTGAGCCGAAAACTATATTAGCATAATCAGGAAGCAATGTCAACGGAAAATTTCACATTTTTCCTCCTTTTTTCGATCTTTTCTCTCCATGCTTCGCGACAGTGCGCCTGATCGTTTGAAATTTCAAGGTCGAGAGCGCATGCGCACAAGACCGGCTGATACCGATGTCTCTGTACGCAAGCCTCCCTCTCTACCGTTCATCGATCGCGATCACCCGCGTAAGATGACAGCATTGCCACCGCTTTATTTTCCGAAACCGAACAGGCCTTTCTTGACATACGGCTCGCTGGTGATCTCATGCAGCTCGTATCCGGTCTCTGCGATGACGTCTTTCAGCTTTGCCTCGTCCAGCGGTTCCTCGCTGATGATCTCGGTCTGGTTCTTCGTATGCGACGACGTGACCTTTTTTACTTTGAAATTGTTCCGGATCGCTTCGTTTACATGGGATTCGCACATATTGCACGCCATGCCTGTGATGTTTAAGGTTGTCTTAGTCATTTGATCTTCCTCCGTTTTCTTTTGATTCATATTTTACCGCCCGGGAAAATCCGCTGCCGCCGGTTTTCCGCATGAGTCGGGTTTTATCTTGATGTTTCCGTGTTTGCGCGCGGGTTTATCGTTTGCTGCGTTTGTGATCCCTGCTGTTGTCATACGGTCTGCACAGATTCAAGCGCAGCGCGTTGGTGACCACGCAGAAGCTGGACAGACTCATCGCCGCAGCGCCCAGCATCGGGTTCAGAGTCAGCCCCAGACCGACGAAAACGCCGGCGGCGATCGGAATGCCGATGGTGTTGTAAAAAAACGCCCAAAACAGATTTTCGTGGATATTGCGCAGGGTCTGCCGGCTGAGACGGATCGCCGCCGGTACATCCGCCAGACTGCTCTTCATCAGCACGATATCCGCCGCGTCGATGGCCACATCCGCGCCTGCGCCGATGGCCGCGCCGATATCCGCGCTCGTCAGTGCCGGCGCGTCATTGATGCCGTCGCCGACCATGATGACCTTGCCGTATTTTTTGAGGTCATGGATCACGCTCTCCTTGCCGTCCGGCAATACGCCCGCGATCACGTCGTCCACGCCTGCCTGCTTGCCGATGGCGTTTGCGGTCTTTTCATTGTCGCCGGTCAGCATCACGACACGGATGCCCATATTCCGCAGATCCCGGATTGCCTGCGCGCTGTCCTCTTTGATGGTATCCGCCACGGCGATCATGCCGAGCAGCTTGCCGTCCTCCATGAACAAAAGCGGCGTCTTACCCGCTTCCGCATAGCTTTCAGCCTGCGCCAACAATGCCTTTCCGGCTTTCTGATCTTGTGCGGGCTGCGCGTCGGATGCGCCCTGTCCGCCGATCCCCAACTGTCCGCTGATAAATTTCATGCTGCCGCCGAGGAGTTTTTTGCCGTCCAGCACCGCTTCCAGCCCGCTGCCCGGCAGTGCCGTGAACGCGCTGACCTCCGGAATATCGGTCTGTTTTGCCTGTGCATAGTCCAGCACAGCTCTCGCCAGTGGGTGTTCGCTCTTTGCCTCCAGCGCTGCCGTCTTGCGCAGCAATTCGTCTGCCGAAACGCCGTCCGCCGGTACGATGTCTGTCACCTGCGGCTGGCCTTTGGTAATGGTTCCGGTCTTATCCAAAGCAACGACCGCCGCCTTGCCGGTCTCTTCCAAAGATACCGCTGTCTTGAACAAAATACCGTTCTTGGCCCCAACACCGTTGCCGACCATGATCGCCACAGGAGTCGCCAGGCCGAGCGCGCAAGGACAGCTGATGACCAGTACGGAGATCGCTCTGGCCAGCGCGTAAGCAAAGCCCTGTCCGATCAGCAGCCAAACGATCAGCGTCACCAGTGAGATCCCCATCACAACCGGAACGAACACCCCTGATACACGGTCTGCTACTTTGGCGATCGGCGCCTTGGTCGACGCCGCGTCACTGACCATCCGGATGATCTGCGAAAGCGTAGTATCCTCGCCGACACGGGATGCCCGGCAGCGGATGAAGCCGGATTGATTGATGGTCGCCGCGGAAACCTGCGCCCCCGCTTCCTTATCGACCGGCACGCTTTCTCCGGTCAGCGCGGACTCATCGACCGCGGTACTGCCCTCGAGGATGACGCCGTCGACGGGGATGTTTTCTCCGGGTCTGACAACGAAAATATCGCCTTTGACGACTTCCGCGATCGGAACGGTTACTTCACTGCCGTCGCGTATGACGGTCGCTGTCTCCGGCGCCAGTTTCATCAAGCCCTTGAGGGCGTCGGTCGTCTTGCCTTTGGAGCGCGCCTCGAGCATTTTGCCGACGGTGATCAGCGTCAGGATCATGGCCGCGGATTCAAAATAGAATTCGTCCATGTAGACCATGACCTGCGTCATATCGCCTTTGACCTGCGCGTCGGTCATCAGGAACAGCGCGACCACGCTCCAGCCGAACGCCGCCGACGCGCCGAGTGCGACCAGTGTGTCCATATTCGGCGCGCGATGCCACAGACTGGTAAAGCCGCTGATGAAAAATTTCTGATTGATGACCATGATGATGACGGTCAGCAGGAGCTGCAGCAGTCCCATCGCCACGTGATTGCCGCTGAACCAGGCCGGGATCGGCCAGTCCCACATCATATGCCCCATCGAAAAATACATCAGCACCAACAAAAATCCGATCGATGCGATCAGTCTTTTTTTGAGCAGCGGCGTTTCGGTATCCGCCAGCGCCGCCTCTTCCTCCGCGTACGCCGCGCCGCCCTCTGCCGTATTTGCCGCAGCGCTTCTGGCTCTGGCTCGGCTCGCGCCTGCATCTTTCCCGGCGCTGCCGTGTCCTTTTTTGACGGAAGCCTTATATCCGGCCTTCTGCACCGCGCGGATGATGCTCTCCGCGCTCGCGGTGCCCTCCACGCCCATGGAGTTAGTCAAAAGGCTCACGGTACAGGATGTCACGCCCGGCACCTTGGAAACTGCCTTTTCCACACGCGCGCTGCATGCCGCACAGCTCATGCCCTTTACATTAAATTGTTCCATTTTTGAGATTGCCTCCTTTTTCTGTCGTTCTGTCTATGGTCCATAGGATTTTCTGTATCGTTGTATCGTTGTATCGTTATTTCATCAATTTTTGCAGGGTCGCCACAAGTTCGTCGATAACCTCATCATGCCCCTCGCGGATGTCGCGCGCCACGCAAGTCCGGATATGGCTTGCGAGCAGTTCTCGGTTGAACGCGTTCATCGCCGCATTGACCGCCGCCGACTGGATCAGCACATCGTTGCAGTACGCGTCGCTCTCCAGCATGCTCTGAATGCCCCGCACCTGCCCCTCGATCCGCTTGAGGCGGTTGATCAGCGCCTTTTTCTGCTTCTCGGAACGGATCGTCGTCTTATCCGAACAGCAGCAGCATTTCTTTTCGTTTTCCATTAGGATTCCCCGCTTTCTATGTGATTATCATCTGTTTTGTCAATGTTTCGGTCAGAGTTTACGTCGACAACACATTCACTCCGCATCAAATACCCCTTAGGGGTATTCCGCCGCATACATAGTATACCCCACCGTTTTTCCGCTCAAACATCTTTTTTCAAAAATTTCCGGCAAAAAAGAGGGCTGCGCCCTAACGGAAATGATCCGTTCAAGCACAACCCTCTTTCGTTTCGATCTTCTGCTCCTGCGTGTTTCCGAAATGTTCTTGCTGGAGCGTGCCTGCCCCAAACCCTACGTGAAACCAGTACAACAAACTGGGATTTTATTGTTTTTCTCTAAAGAGTGAAATAGAGTTTAAGAATATAGATATCCCTACACATACCCAAAAAGGTTTGCTCATAGTTGGCATTATATCCATCAAACCTCCCCAGTCTTCTTGTGTTACACGAAAAGCTTCAGATGAATAAGCCGCACACACAGTTAACGCAGTTAAAGATATAGCACCAAATCTAAACCATTCTGCATTTTTATTGTTAAAAAAACGAAACCAATTTAGTAACGTGAAGATAATTGCAGAAACTCCAAAAAACAACCACATATTTTAACCTCCTTTAAATCCCGATTTGCTAAGCTAATTATACCATAACGCTCCAAAAAAAAAGCTATATTTTACTTATTGATGAAAAAAATTGACCATTTTACTGCGTACGCAGCGATTCGACCGAACCGGCAGGTGAGACACAACATCCCTTGGCACACGCTTTGGTATAAAGTCCAGTGGGTTACATTTTGATAGCGATGAATACGCTCCTGCTATGCAAAAAGCCCCATACCCAACACCTTGATGGTGCGGATATGGGACTGCTTCCTCTGTTTTTTTCTCTATCGCAGCCCCGCTGCCTGCATGATGGCCTCGACTGCTTCGACCGGCTCGTTGCCCCAAGTGATCTCGGTATCTTCGCACCCGGCGCTGTCCAGGAGCTTCCGTGCCTGATCGGTCCGCAGCTTTTTGTATGCGTCGTCCACCAGCTCCAGCTTATGGAGAAAATCAGTCAAGCCGTCATTTTGGGCTGCCAGCCATGTGGAAGCGGCGTCGCTGATTTCGTCCGTGTCAAGTCCGGTATTTACGCCCCACTCCAGCAGCTCGGCGGCCGCCCGCACCGCGGACAGGGAAGATCCGGATGTCCCGACCGCAACATTCGCATTGATCTCATCCAGGATCGGGAGCGTTAGGACCGGCGGCACATCTGCCGGCGCGTCCGGTGCGTCGGACGCAGAACAGGTCACGCCGTCTTCCGCGATCGTCACATACAGCCTTTCCTGCGACACATCATAAAGGAACGAAGCTTCGCCCAAAGGCGTCCCGTTCGCAGCCTGCGCGCCGACCGTGAAGAGGACGGAGCGGTTCTCTTCTTTGGAAAGCTGCACGATATCATCTCCGGTAAAGATCCATTCCCCTGTCTCCAGCAACGAGCCGTCCGCGTTTTCACACACCTTGCTGAAACTGCCGCCGTGCAGATAGATCGAGGCAGCGTCATCGCGCTCCAATTTGATATACACGCCGAATCCAGCGGATCCGGCCGGCGTATCTGCTTCCGTGGTGGTGCTGCTTGAGACAACACCGGTTTCCGACGTCCAGATGGTTGCTTCCGATGTTTCTGTCTTGAGAACGACTTCACGGATCTCGCCTTTGACGGGGATGGCAATATCAAAATCGCCGGTTTCAAAAAAGCCGAATACTGCGCTGAAGCGGAAACCCACATAAAGTGATCCGTCCTGTTCCTCAGCATAATAGCCGCAGAAGCCCTCCGGGAACGATCCGGGATAAAACCCTTTGATTTTTACAGTATTTTCACTGACTTCCAGAGATTCAATACCCGCGCCCTGGCAAGCACGGAAACCAAGCAGTTTCCAACCATAGCGACCGACTGCAAAGATGGCTGTCAGCAATACTGCCGCAGTCAGCAGGATCATAATTGTTTTCTTATGTTTTTTCATTGATTCCTCCTGTAAACATCATAAATCTCGATCCTCTTACCTTTTTACCTTTCCCCTCCGCTCGCTTTCGCCTCGCGGAGCCGGTTCAGATTTCCCAAAACGAACGGACTGTTTGCGGAAATATTCCCCAGTGTCGGACATCCGTCCATCTGTGCGCAGTCTGCGCAGGTATCCAGCCCCTTTTCCCTCACGCAGTTATGTACCGGGCAGAGCCGATCGCAGAACGGCGTTTTGGCGCCCTCGACGCGGCATCCGGTGCAGTGGATCATGTCTGGTGTGATCGTTACCCCGTTGAGCTTTGTCCACAGGGCGGCGGTTTTTTCGCGCAGGGCGTTGTCGTTTGTGATCGTTGCGATCCTGGCGTCGCAGGTTTCGCAGTCCAGCCCGCAGCCGCCGATCAGTAAGTCTGTGTCTTTCATCGTTTTACCTCCAATCTGCTCTGAGATCAGAGCAGTTTATTCATGCATTTGTAGTTGATACCGGCCTTACGCGCCTGCCAACACAGGTCTGTGGAAGTGTTTGGCTGTTTGTACTTCTCAGGCAGCCACATGGAAACAGGCTCTCCGCAGAGTGACTGCATGCTCATCAGCATGCCCCAGACATCGCTGCTGACCTCTTCACAGTATGCGAAATAGTCTTCTGCCTGCTTACCGCGTTTGATGATGCACAGGCATTCCGGCTTGCGGACGAATCCGGCATCAAAGGCCGCGTCGATAACCTTGACATTTCCGCTCCGAAGCTGTTTTGCCGCCTGTGTCAGCCGGTATTTACGGATATACTCCGTCGGCGTCAGTCCGAGAGCCTCCCGAAATAGCCGATAAGAATACCTCGGAGAAAACAGCGAAACACCCGCAAGATCTGACAGACTGATCTCCTCCGTTTTATCCTTTTCTATGTAGTCCTGCATCCGCTGGACGGCCAAAATCTGTTCCTTCACTCCTCTCACCTCCTGCAGTGTACATTCTACCGTACCGCGCAGATTTTCTCTCGACGTTCCTTGCTGTTTTGCGCTTATTTATTCAGAGATTGCTGTAATGCGATCTTTCCTGACTGCAAGGCAGTAATTGACATGCTCAAAGGCTTTCAGCTCTGCCCCGGCCTTGTCTATGATATCCCTTTGGATCTCCTCCGGTGTCAGCAGCTCGTAGATCAGGAAACCATGCTTTTCCAGCAGTTTTTCAAGCGCTGCGCAGGAAAACGCCGACTGCATCGGCTCACCGCCTGCTTTTGCCATCATTATGGTGTTCTGCACACGCCGTTCGGGCGCATCAAAAAAATTCTCGTCCGGATAATCGAACACCAGTGTGCTGCCATCCGCACAAAGCCCGGCAAGCGCAGCCAGCATCGCGTCGATCGCTTCCGCCGAAAGATAATATGTTACGCCGAGCCATGAGAAAAAGGACTTCGCGGACGGGTCAAAGCCGCCGGCGATCAATCGTTCCGCTATATGATCCTTTGTGAAATCCACCGGAACAAAGGTGAGCTTATCGGGAATCGTCCAACCGGCACGGGCGATCCGTTCTTTTTTGTCTGCCTGCGTCAGCGGGTGATCGACCTCGAATACCCTGTGCTTTGAGAGAAACGCTGTTTCCCGAAAAGCGAAGGTATCCATGCCTGCACCGAGGATGACATATTGCTCTGTGCCGGACAGAACGGCAGTTTTCAGTGCCTGCTCCGTGTAGGCTGCGCGGCAGAGCGGCGACGGCGCGATATGCATGTTCACAAGTCTGCGCAGCAGCGCTTGCGGCTCTTGCTTCGTGGGGTCGAGCTCCGGTTCAAAGAACTGCGCGCCGCCGAGGAGATAGCCCTGAACGGCGGTATATTCTTCTGCCGTCATCAGATCTTTGGCAAGATGATCCGCGAAAACCGGATGTTCTTCATTTTCTGCATGAAACGCCCGTCCGAATGAACTCATCAGGGCGGTAATACTGGCTTTGTTATTCATTTTGTGTTTCCTCCGTTTCCTCCTTTGCCGCCAAGATCGCGCCTCGATACGCCTGTTCCAATTGGGCCTTAATGATCGCTTCGTCGTACTGCAGCGCGTTATTGGCGATGATGCTCGCATACCCGTGCGCAAACAGGAAAATCGTCAGGAAAACCTTTTTGGTCTGTTCCATATCGATCCCTAAAGCGCGCTGCATGGCAGAAAGTACCGGTGTAAGTTCTTCCGCGTCGATCAGTTCGAGCAGTGTACTTCCGCCGAAAAAATCCGACTGAAACAGAAAGCGGAACAAGTGGGGTTCTTCGATTGCAAAGCGGATATAATTCATTCCGATCCCAAGCATGGCCCCCTTTTGTGGATCTTTCAGATCCATCAGATATGCCGAATGATAGTGATCTGCCTTTTCATAGACCGTCCGTTTCAATGCTTCGATCGTCGCGAAATGATACATGACGGGCTGTGTGGAACAATGCAGTCTTTCCGATACCGTCCTTGCGTTGATGTTCTCCGCGCCCCTCTTGCGGGCGATCGCAAAGGCGGCATCGATGATCATTTCTTTGGTGACTTTTACTTTCGCCGGCATGCCGTACCTCCATATATAACTTGAATTATGTATAATCCTAATTATATATTATCAAGCAAAATTTGTCAAGTTGTCCGAAACAAAAATAACGCAGTACAAACCGTTCATTCAGTCTGCACTGCGTCTAAGCGTCTCATTTGTTGTTTTTATAGTATTTGCCTTTGATCTTTTTATTATGTGCACTTTTGTCCTACCTGTACCACGCGTGAATCTTCGCCGAGCAGTTTACCCTGTCCGCCGGTCAGATTGGCGATCAGCGCCCGCACTTCGTCCGCGCGTTCCGGCACACACGAAAGCTCTGCCTGTACCACATCGGTATAGGAGAGATCTTCAATGGCGAACAGTGCGTCCGCGCCCGCGTTTTGCGCCGCCAGGTTCTGCAGCTTCGCCAGATAGGTATAATCCAGCGCATAGGTCAGCACACTGCGCTGGCAGACATCGCAGATACCGGCCGCCGCCAGGCCAAGCTTGGCACTGCTCGTATATGCGCGTACCAGTCCGCCGGTGCCGAGCTTGATACCGCCGAAGTAGCGCGTTACGACAACGACCACATTCGTGATGCCCTGCGCGACCAGCATCTGGACGATCGGTGCGCCGGACGTGCCCTGCGGTTCGCCGTCGTCGGAACCCCACTGGATCTGCATCTTGTCACCCAGCACCATCGCCGGTACATTGTGTGTGGCATCCTTATGTTTTTTGCGGATCGACGCGATAAACGCCTCGGCTTCCTCCCGATCTGAAACCGGTGCGACATACGCGATGAAACGAGATTTTTCGATGATCTGCTCCGCGCTTGCCTCGCCGCACACCGTACTGTATAGCTTCATGACTCGGTCACCTCGTATTCCTTGAGGCGCTGATAGTCCGCCTCCTTGAGCTCCACGTCAAACCAGGTTCCATCCTCGCGATAGTCCATTTGGTTGACCTTCGCTTTTTCACAAAGGTAAGAGCTGACGTCTCCTTTGGTGTAAGGGATCAGCAGGCAGGCCCGCACTTCATCCTTGAAGATATGCGCCTTGACCGCTGCCAGCAGTTCATCCATATGCGTGCCGTACTTTGCCGAAATGCTGACGCTCTGCGCGCCGAACGCCGGAACGATCACGTTCTCCGGGACGAGGTCGATTTTATTGAATACCATAATCTTTTCCTTGTTGCCCGCGCCGATCTCGTTCAGCACCTTGTCCGTGACCGCGATATGGAAATCGTTGTGTTCGTAGGCGCTGTCGACCACATGCAGCAAAAGATCCGCGTAGCAAACCTCTTCGAGCGTCGCCTTGAACGCGTCTACGAGCGCATGCGGCAGCTTGCTCACGAAACCGACGGTATCGACCAGAATGAACTGATGATTCGTGTCCAGCACCACGCTGCGCTGCTGCGTATCGAGCGTCGCGAACAGCATATTCTTTTCAAAGACGGTCTTGTCCTCTTTTTCGGTCATGGAGAGGATGCGGTTCATCAGCGCCGACTTGCCGGAGTTCGTATAGCCGACCAGCGCGACCACCGGGATCTCGCTCTTTTCGCGGCGCGCCCGCTGCACGTTCCGGGTGTTCTTGAGCTGCGCCAGCTCCGCCTTGATATCGTACATCCGCCGTTCGATATGCCGGCGGTCGGTCTCCAGCTTTTTTTCACCAGGACCGCGGGTGCCGATGCCGCCGCCGAGTCTCGACAGCGACTTGCCGAAACCGGTCAGACGCGGCATGCGATACGCAAGCTGCGCCAGCTCAACCTGCAGCTTGCCTTCCCGCGAGCTTGCCCGCGACGCGAAAATATCCAGGATCAGGATTGTCCGGTCGATCACGCGTACGCCGACCGCGTCCTCCAGATTGCGCAACTGCATCCCGGTCAGCTCATCGTTAAAAATGACCGTATCCG
This sequence comes from Firmicutes bacterium UBA6418, assembly GCA_002439735.1. GTDB lineage: Bacteria > Bacillota > Clostridia > Peptostreptococcales > Anaerovoracaceae > CAG-238. The sequence continues at coordinate 10,002 of DJPG01000136.1, forward strand.
CTTCCATGTTCTTCACCATTTCCGCCAGTTCTTCCACCTTTCCTTTTCCGATTAAGGTGGCTGTGTTCGGCCGTTCCAGATTCTGTATCATCTGTCCCAGAACCTCCACGTTCGCCGCCTCTGCCAGTCCTTTCAATTCTTCCATGGAATAGGAAATGTCCTCGTCCGTCTGCAGACCGACCAAAATGGCACTGTATGCGTCATCTCGGATGACTTCGTTGTTTTCCGTAAATCTTAACATAATATATATTCCTTCGTATACCATAAGTTCTAAGCTCTGCCTTCGCCTGCGGCTCGGCAACGCTATGAACTCCGGGCATCTGCCTTGCATCAGCTCTGCCGTCGCCTGCGGCTCGACCCTTAAAGCGCCACGTGCTGAAGCACTGCGCTTCTTGGCATGAGACCTGCCTCGCTTCTGTCTTCACCTTTCGGCTCGCCACTCAGCGGGCTAGGGCTGCAAATCGCTGTGCAAGGACATTATATCA
>DJPG01000122.1 GCA_002439735.1 Firmicutes bacterium UBA6418
GGCAGCGATTTTCCAAGTGGGTTCCCGGGCGCCCCGCCGAGCAGCGGAATCGGCGGCGACAACGGCATCTCGGATAGTCAAGGCGGCCCGCTCGTTGACAGCAATGACGGCCAGGCCGCCAAGCAAACTTAGCTTTCCTTTCTTTCATAGCCGGAGCCAACGGTCCTTCCGAAGGCTCCGGCATTTTTCGCGTAAAAAGCCCTCTTGACACAATCCCTTTGCACGGGCTATGATATTTTCATCAGAAAAGGAGGCCTACCCCATGTATCATACATTATCCCAAGAACTGCTGGCGTTTCTGAATGCCAGCCCAACCTGCTTCCACGCGGTCAAGAACTTCGCCGACCGGCTGGATGAGGCCGGATTTACGCCGCTCGCGGAAACCGAGATCTGGGAGCTTGTGCCCGGCGAAAGCTACTATGTAGAACGGAACGGTTCCGCGCTCATCGCTTTCACGGTCCCCGAAACCGGCAGCGTTAAAGGCTGGCGTATCTCCGCCAGTCACAGCGATTCCCCTTGCTTCAAGATCAAAGAAAATCCGGAGCTGCCCGCAGAGGGCCATTACGTCCGACTCAACGTCGAGGGTTACGGCGGCATGATCGCGCCCTCCTGGTTCGACCGGCCGCTGTCTTTGGCCGGACGCGTGATCGTCAGCGCAAACGGCAAGCTGCAGAGCCGTCTCGTCAACTTCGACCGCGATATGCTGCTGATTCCGAGCGTAGCCCCGCACTTTAAGCGTGCCGGTGAAAAAGACGAGCTGAACATGCAGACAGACCTGCTCCCGATCTACGGGGACGGCGCGGCTCGCGGTACCTTCCGCAAAATGCTGGCGGAAGCCGTTGAAGTTTCGGAGGAAAACATCCTCGGTCACGATCTTTTCGTCTATCCGCATCAGAAAGGCAGCATTTGGGGACCGTCCGGCGAGTTTCTCGCAAGCCCGCGTCTGGACGACCTGCAGTGCGCCTTTGCCTGCTTCCAAGGTTTTCTGGCCGGACGGCGGCAGGAATATGCCGCGATGTTCTGCCTCTTCGACAACGAAGAAGTCGGCAGCCTGACCCGCCAGGGCGCAGCCTCGACCTTCCTCAAGGATACACTTGCGCGCATCTGCGAAAGCCTCGGTATGTGCCGTCAGGACTATCTGGCTGCGATCGCGGACAGTCTCATGGTTTCGGCAGACAACGCGCATGCCGTTCATCCGGCGCACCCCGAAAAGTCCGATCCGGTCAACCGGCCTTATATCAATGAAGGCATCGTCCTCAAGTACAATGCCGCCCAGAACTACTGCACGGACGGACTCTCCGGCGCGATGTTCAAGGATATCTGCCGCCGCGCAGGTGTTCCGTATCAGGTCTTTACCAACCGCTCCGACCGGCGCGGTGGCGGCACGCTCGGCAATCTTTCCGCCGCGCAGGTACCGGTCAGTACGGTGGATATCGGGCTTCCGCAGCTGGCGATGCACGCGCCGTATGAAATGGCCGGAAGCAAAGATACCCTGTACCTGATGCAGGCCATGCAGGTATTCTTCGAATAAAGCGGCGCGCGATATATACCATGTCCGGTACATAAAAATAAGCCATGCGGGAGCAAAATGTTTTCGCATGGCTTTCTTTCATCCGACGGTTACCTCCACTTTTTTACCGCTGAAGGCTACGCCGTACTTATAGATCGTTTGGGCTCCGGCAGCGATCAATTCCGTGTCGTACTTCTTGTCATTGATCTGCTGCAAAGCTGTCTCGGACAACTTTTTCAGCTTCTCGTCACTGCAGTTTTTCTCAGCCTTCAACTCGATCAGAATGCCGGGAAGTCCTTTTTGGACCGGTTTCAGCTGAATGTTGTAACGCCCGCCGCCGGATTCCCGGTTGGAAGTCACGAACGCACCGCCCAACAAGGCACACAGGCCAAGCAGAAAGCCGTGGTAGAAATTCTCGCCCGCAGTGTCGAAGGCACTTACCGACTGCCTCAGCAGCGTCTGGATCTGCGCTTTCAGCCGCTCATTGTCACCGGAAAAGATCGCTTCTTGAACAGAAATCGCCGCCGACGGAGGGATCAGATTTTCCAGCCGCTGCAAGATCTCCTTATTATACACCAGCGAGATCTCCCGGTTCGGCAAAGAAACTTCACACATGAAGTCCCCGTTAAAGGCCGGCGTAGTCTTCAGCGCCTTCAAATAACCGGTTACGAGCAGAAAGCTGTAGATCGTTGAAGGATTGCTCCGGATCTGCGGATAGATCACGCCGGTGTCAATGAAAGTGGTGAAGGTTTCGCCCTTGACCAAAGACGTCAAACGGTGATAGATCTCTTCGTCCGCCTGTGCGAGCACCTCCCCGATAACATCATTGCTGCCGGTGGAGACCCAGAACGCTCTCGGTTCACATGCATTGCTGAAATAGTTGACCACCGACCACGGGTTGAAGATCTCGGTTTTTCCGAACCGATAGCCGTCGTACCACCTGCAGATCTCGTCATACTGATCGGCAGCGCCATAGTATTCTGCCATCTCCATAACCTCATCGGCGGTAAATCCGAAGTAGGCACTATATTTATTGTCCAGCACGGAATTGATGGACAGGTTGTTCATTCCGCTGAAAATGCTTTCCTTTGCCACGCGCAGGATGCCGGTGAGAAAACCGAAAGACAAGTGCTGATTATCCTTGAAGCCGCCGGAAAACAGATTGCGCATAAATTGGATGACCTTATCGTAGTAGCCCATCTGATAGCCCTGTTGGATCGGGGTGTCATATTCATCGATGATGATAATGGGCGCAATATCGTAGTGCTTGTGGAGCATCGCGGACAGGTCAAGCAGCGCCGAAGCCAGTTCCACTTCATCGGCTTTGCCGCCGGCAAGTTTCTCATAAGCCTTCTTACTGTACGCGTCACAACGATCACTGCTCTGCAATTCCTTGTGGTGGTTGGCTTCCTTCGCGAACAGATCCCGGAGAGCTGCAAAGGTTTCCTCCCAAGTGTTGAACTTCACATCCTTGAAGGTCAGAAAAATCACCGGATACTTGCCTTGGTACGCTTGGTACTTCTGACCGCAGGTCCAGATCTTCTTGTCGCGAAAATAAACGGAAGTATCCTTTTCGCTCTTTTCAAAGTAAGTGCGCAGCATATCCATATTCAGAGTCTTGCCAAAGCGGCGAGGGCGGGTGAAAAGCGTTACCATCGGCCGTTCGTCGAGAAAATCCTTGATCATCATCGTTTTATCGATATAGTAATACTCCGACGATGCCAGGCAGTAACTGGACACACCAATGGGCAGTGGGAGCTTTGGTACACGTGCCTTTTTTCGATAAACACCGGTCTTGATCCGCCGATCTGCCGGCTTCTGCGTATCCGCGGGGATCATCCAGCGATTGCCGCTCTTTTTTGCTCCGGTGATCTTCCCGTCTTTGCAGAGGGTTGAAACCCTTCGTTCTGTTATCTTCCAGCGTTCCGCTGCTTCTCTGATCGAGATCATTTCCGTCAAAGCAAGGTACCTCCATACATCATTTCCTCTATCTAGTATAGCTGATTAGAAGAATATTGTCAATAAAATCCGGAATAATGCCAATTACAGTCCACTTTATTCCTACGGGTCCACAGGATCACGAAAAAAGACCGCTTTGGCGATCTGCCGAGCGGTCTTGTGGTTTTCTTGGTTCTTTTGCCGTTGGGTCGGATCCGACCTCTATTTCAGCGTGCCTGCAGCAGCGCAAGTTCTGCCGGCGTCAGCTCGCGGCATGCACCCTCTGCCAGATCTTCCGGCAGATGCAAGTTTCCCATAGCCAGACGCTTCAGCTCCGTAACCTCGGCACCGAAGCATCCGAACATCCGCTTGATCTGATGATAACGTCCTTCCTGCAGCGTCACCAGTGCAGTCCGGGGACCGGTCTGCACCAGTTCCGCCGCTTTACAGACACCGTCGTTTAAAACGATGCCTTTCCGGAATTCTTCCTGCATGGCGTCGGTCACCGGAATATCGATCTCCACATGATAAAGCTTCGGCACGTGTTTTTTGGGCGCCAAAATATTGTGTGCCAGCACGCCGTCGTCGGTGATGATCATCAAGCCGGTCGTGTCGCGATCCAGCCGTCCGGCCGGAAACAGGTCTCGTCCGCGGTATTCCTGCGGTACCAGTTCCAGTACGGTCGGATGATCCCGATCCTCGGTCGCCGATACATAGCCTTTCGGCTTGTTCAGCATCAGATAGATATTTCGCTTAAATTCTAACGTTTTGCCGTCGATGGCGATCTGTGACGCCGCAGGGTCTGCCTTATCGGATGATGACTTGACCGTCTTTCCGTCCACGGCGACGCGCCCCTTGGCGATCAGCGCCTTGACTTCTTTGCGGGAATACTGTCCCTGCGATGCAATAATCTTATCGATTCTTTCCACGTAACTCCGCTTCCTTTCCGCTCCCGAGTTTCGCGACAGCCGGTATGCCCCGGTCATCGGCCGCTCAGTACCTGCACATGGGCAAGACACTGCAGCAACTCTGTCTATTTTATCATTTTTTACCGCATCCCTGCAAGCGGAAACCGCGCATTTTGCTCGTATGCTATGCGGAGATGTGAAAGATCACTGAGCCGGATACCTGCGAGAGCGCAGGCAACGGCGGAAGTTTCATATCCTTTGTAAAAGTATCGTATTCCGCAAATCGCGCTTTGTCGATGACGATCTCTTTCTCAAACGGTTCGATCACAATGCCGCGGATTTGCTTCGGAAGTTTCATCACGATCTCCCGTAGCTGTGGAAACGTGTATTCCGCCAAGGTTTTGTCGGCAAAATGCTCCTTTGCCGATTTTTTAGTAAAAAACGCCGGTACAAAAAGTTCTCCGCTGTCGCTGCGGACGGCTTCGAGCGTAAGCGCTTCGTCGCTTTCCGCCATGCAAGGTACAAACAGATCGATCCCCTGCAGGGCACGATAAAATATTCTTTTGTTCTGTGTTTTGCTGTCCATATCATTTCTCCGTCTGCAAGCAGCGATCGCTGCGCAGTTTTGATTTTTTTGGTGTTTAGGGGGCTGTAAGTGCCATTATGTTGCAATCGGGACAAAAGTGTACATAACAAAATCAAAGATTTCTATGTGTACATGGCGCTCATAGATGAGCGCCGCTCCGCAAGGTGCTTTTTTACGGCTGTGAAGAATCATTCTTAATCAAGAGAAAATAAAAGACTGCAGCCCCCATGATGTGAAAACACCAAAAGACCACAGTCCGTTTTTACTGTGCGTTTTGTTTGTTTCATTTTGCCTGCGCTCATCCGACGCAGAAAATGGCAAATCTATGCATGTCTCCTGACTCAGACATCCGCACTTTATCTACCTTCCCAAGTGTTTCGAACACGCAGTGGCATATACAGATAAAGCTCCGTCAATACAGTGGCGGGACCGCGCAGGACTCTCACCTGCTTCCATCTTAGCTTCAAACCCAAGCGCCCGCTGCCCGCAAAGCGCCGCGTAAGAAGAACATATCTATGTTCAAATATTCACTTTTAATAAACGCAGTACGCCGGGTACGTTTCTCCGATGTAGACCCAGACGTTTTCACCCATTTCGATATGCTTGTCAAAGAGCAGATCGGGGATGAAAAGCTTCAGAGCCGAGCGTTTCTTTCCTTTGAGTACAACGCCCTCTGCCACCGGGTTCGCGCGAAAATCCAGGATCTCCTGTTTGAGGTTCGTGATCCCCACTTCCTTACCGAAATTATCAGCAAATTCTTCCAGATCCGCGTAAACAATGTGATCCGGATCTTCAAACCAGCCAATGCGCATCATTTGATATTCCTCCTTTGCTCGGTTATGCTGCTGTTTTCTTTTTCTATTTTCAATACCGCTTTTGTTTTTACTCAAAAATAAGGATGCGAGGCACCGTTTCCAAAATCACGATACCCCGCCGGATGAAAAGCAATCGAATCAAAAAGGCTGCAGTCGATCTTTTCTTTTGAAAAAATGAACTGCAGCCCGTATTTCCTGCGTTTGCAACGTCTGCGCTTCTCCGGCACAGCGGTACGAATCAAACTATGCATGTTTCCTGACTCAGGCATCCTCGCGCTTTTCGTCTTCCCAAAGCGGCATGCGATCTGTGGCATGTCGATCGGCTTCAGTGACATTCTGAAAAGCACTCCTCCATTACAGTGGCGGGACCGTGCAGGATTCTCACCTGCTTCCATCTTAGCTCCATCATGTGATGGAGAACATAGGTCTGTATGAAATTCTATAACCACTATAGCACGTTCTCCCGCGCTTGACAACCCCCTTGCAGAAACTTTTCACAAACTTTTTTCGTGATCCATTGCGGCGATCTCATATTTCAGGTATTTGCCCCGCAGAAAGCCCTGCATGATCTCCGGATTGCTGTTCACAACCTGCCTGTGAACCTTGCCGTCTTTTCGGATCCTGCTTCTTCTCGTTTCAACTTATTTTGACGTTTCCCGACATTTTTCGCCGGCGCGGGGTGCGTTTTCTTCCTCTGCGTGGGCGGCCCCGTTGTTGCACCCCGCGCGGGGTGCACGCCCGCATATTCTAATCGGCTGCTGCGGACGGCGCGTCTCCTGCAGCCTGTGTATCTTCTATGCCCGGCACAGCAGCCGCTTGCATACTGTCCGTGTCTTGTGCATCTCCCGCTTTCTGCATGGTCGTAGCGGAGGTGCTGATCCCGGCACCCTGATTCGGGTGCGCCGAAGAATATACCTCATCGCAGGCGAACAGCATCAGCAGCACCGCGCACAAGGTCACGCAAAGCTTCGGCTTCAGACGACGCAACCAGTTATCGATCGCCGGAGCTGCCAAATAGACCACCGCAAAGCCGCCTACGCCGAACACGAATAAGCCCTCGGCGCAAATACGACCGTTGAGATTCAAAAAATAGCCGCTGTAGTCCCACCAGCGCGTGTGATAGATCATCTCCATAAAATAGGAGGTAAAGTATTCCACAATGCCGCAGAGCACGACGGTTGCTGCAAATTCCTTCAGAGGCTTCCTGCGCAGCCTGTAAAGCAGCAACAGGATCATCACACAACCGGATCCATAGATCGGCAGCCATGGTCCCTGCAGGATTCCGCGGTTCACAAACCTGCCGCTCGAAAGCAGATGCAGATTGACCTCCCACAGCCAGCCGACAAACGAAAAAATAAAGAACATCAACACAAGCGATGAAATCGTATAGTGCCGCATATAATGCAGTTTCTCAAAGTGATTGCTCCGCCGATGTATCGGATTTGGTGACAGGCGATCCGGATACGCATGCCGATTCAGGATTTCTTCCATCTCTTCTTCCGCCAGCTGATGGCGCTCTGCTTCCCAAATCTTCATTTCTTCGGCGCGGCTGTACATGACAACGCCAAAATTACGTTCCATGAAACCACGCACGCCGGTCAAAGGCACCGAAACCGCGCCCACACCCTGCAGCATCATGTCCGCGTAAGCCGCAGCAAGCACGCTGCGCTCCGCACGCTCAAATAAATAAGTATCATTCAGAAGCACGCTGCCTGCGAGATTTGCTTTCTTGGCAAGTGCTCTGAGATGCGCATAATATTCCGCAAACGTCGCCGTCTTATAAGCATTGATGTAAAAGAAATCTGTCAGCCCCAGCGTCGCAATACCAAGAATCTTCCAAGGCACAAAGGTCAATTCCAGCAAAAAGCATTCCCACTTATGCCCGTCCATCATGCGCCGCGAAAGCGTGATGCTGTCCCGCCAGCTGATCTCAGGATTTTCGGCTACGATAAAAGGCACCATAAAATAAGAATAACGCTTGACCGCCGCGCCGACCACCGTCAGTGACCACAGGATATATAGCACATACTGCATCAGCATATTCACGCAGGCATTCACCCACCTGCGCGACCGCAGGAAGAACAGCAGCCGCTGCAGGCTCACTTTTTCGTAAGTGCGGCATTCCAGAAACACCCGGCGTCCCGCCGCGCGGTAAACATTCTTGACCAGAAACCAAAAGCCAACACCAACGCTCAACACCAGAACACTGACAATGAACAGGATTGCGCCCTGCGAAAACCCCAGTCGGTAAAAGCCTTTGACAAATTTGACAAAAAACAGACCGCTCGTCAAGTCATTGACAAGATTCGCAAGTACCCCATTCGTTCGACCCAGTACCCTTTCGCCTGACGCCTGATTCTTCTGGATCGCTTCCTGCGTCAGCCGGTCTGCGTCCTGCGTACCCTGCTCTACGTTGCCCGCAAGCACCTCCGTCACAACCTTCCAGACGTTGTTCTGCTCAATGCCGAATTCCGATTCCTCAAGCACTTCCCGTTCGACCTTGATATCGGTCGGCGTTTGCACCTTGAGAAAGTCCAAACTGCCTGTAAACTCTGTACCCAAAAGGATCGCCAAAAGACAAACCGAAAGCATAACGCCATAATGTAGTTTGACCGATCGCCTGGCACGCTGTTTCAGCCTTTTACGCTGTTCTCGCGACATCCGCGTGCCGCCTGTTCTTTGTTCCTGATCCATATATACCCCTTTACCTCCATTTTCTTTTGATGTGCACACCCTGCTCCTGTCCGCGGGCGTTCTGAGGAAAACCTCTTCGCACGTGATTTCCGTCACATTCCAATCTGTTTCGGCACGCTGATGGTGGGCTTGCAGACATGCAAAAGCAAGTTTCTGTATGTTTGCCGGAGCTGCTGTCATCCTGCGTTTCCCCGCGTGTTCTTACTGCCGCTGAAGTGTACGATGATCGGGCAGATCTCCGCCTTCGTACCTACACGCATATTCGGCCCGAATACGCCGACGCCGGAAGTGACAATATTATGCATGCTTCCCTTCTTCAGATAACCGTAAAAGTTTTCCCAAAACGGTCGAACGACCAGATTGCCCGGAAACATCTGTCCATCGTGCGTATGCCCGCAAAGGTCAATATCCACGCCCGCCGCGGACAGTTCCGCAAGCTCGCGCGGTTGGTGGTCAAGAACGATGATCGGCTTAGTCTTGTCCATGTCCGCCGTGATTTCCTGCGGCGACTTTCGTTTAACGATACCAGACCCCGGCCGCCGCGCATCGGCACGACCGTATAGATAAAAGCTTTCATCAATCAGCACGCCCTCATCGCGCAGTAATTGAATGTCCGCATCCGATAAAAACGCATCCATCTCCGGACTGCTCGCTTTCTGCTCGCTCTGCCGGAACGTAAAGCCTGCGAGGATTGGTTCCTCGATGTCATGATTACCATAGCAAGCATAAACCCCATATCTGGCTCGGATGCCGCGCAGAATCTGTGCCATACGTTCCGGCTCCTGCACCGCCTCCCATTCATTATCAAAAATATCGCCTGCGATCACCACCAGATCCGCGTCCTCCGCATTGATCTTGGCAACCATCTTTTCCATCTGTCGCAGGCCAATATTATAGCCAAGGTGCAGATCCGAAACCAGCACGATCTTAAGATCGGTGGCACTGCCGGACTGCTCGGTCTCCACCGTTTCGTCCGCCCGCACGGCCAGCGCCTTATCCACCGTGATCTCATACGGTGTAACGCGTACAATGCCTGCATTGACGACACCCAGCACCGAAACAATCAGGATCGCCACCGCACAGAACCGTCCGACAATGCGGTGCACCCGCGGCGCGCAAAGCTTCTCGCGATCGACATGCAAAACATACAGCAAAAATAGCCGCACGATATCTGCCAGCACGATCACAAAGATCATATACAACAGCACGCCCAGCCAGTAATTGCCGATCTCCTTCATTACCCGCCGCAGTTCAGACTGCGGCAGTACAAAGGCGATCAAAGAGGACAGCGCAAAAAAGGCGTAGATCGTAATCGACGCCGCGCGACCGACTCCATGTCGCAGGCCGAGGATGCCGACCGCCATCCAGCCGACCGTCCGCCGATAAATATAGACATTGACCAATAAATAAATTGGCGCGAGTAAAAAAGCGATCATAATCTTTCCTCCGCTTTTCCGTAGCCATAAACCTTCCGATAACGTGCGATCAGCCAAACCGTTACTGCAGTCTCAAGACTCTCCGCAGTTGGAAGCGCCCACCAGACACCGTTCAGACCAAACAGCCACGGCAGAAGCAGCAGCGCACCCGTTTCAAAGATCAGAGCCCGTAACACCGAGATCAGTGCCGAGATCCGACCGTTATTGAGCGCAGTAAAGAATCCGGATGCAAAAATATTGATACCGCTGAACAGCACACTGACCGCCACAATGCGGAATCCGCCGATCATCAGTTCCGCCAGCACTGCATCCTTGGACGCGAAGATCATCACCAGCGTCCGGTCAAAGATCTCCGCTAACGCAAACATCAAAACAGAAAGTGCCGCCGTGATCCGCATGGAGATCCAAAACAGACGATGGATATTCTGCCGGTTTCCTGCCCCGTAATGATAACTGAACACCGGTCCCACGCCGGACGCGAAACCGATAAAGATCGCCACAAAGACAAATTGCAGATACAGCACCGCGCTGATAGCCGCAACCCCCTTTTCCCCGACGATCGCCATCATCTGCAGGTTGAACAGCGTAGTTGTGATCGCGCTGGAAAGACTGGTGACCATTTCGGAAGCACCGTTCCCCATCGAATGCAGCAGATCACGTCCTGCCCAGACCGGACGCGCAAAATGCAGCAGGCTCCTCGGATCAAAAAAGACAAACAGCGGCAAAAGTCCTGCCACGCACATGCCTGCCATCGATGCGTAGGCCGCGCCCGCAATCCCGCAGTCCAGCCAGCCCACCAACAGGATGTCCAAAGCGATGTTCAGTGCTCCGGCGCCAACCGAAAGCCACAGTCCCATGCGCGGTCGATCCGCCGTCACCAAAAAGCCCTGAAACAAGATCTGCAGCGACCAGACAGGACCCGCCAACACCATGATATTGCCGTATTCCATGCAATACGGCAGCAGCGCGGCATCCGCTCCGATATGCAGATAGATTTCTTCGCCCCATACCAAAAACACGGTCATCATCACCGCCATGACCGCCAGATTCACGAGGACGAGCAGACTGAGAAACCTGCAGGCCTCCTGTCTTTTCCCCTCACCAAGTTTTTTGCCGATCAAAGCGTTTCCGCCCATTGCGAACACAAAGGTCACCGCCATACAGACGTTGAGCACCGGATATACAATGTTGATCGCTGAAAGCCCCAAGCTGCCGATATAATTGGATACGACAATTCCATCCACGATCGTATACATGGACACAAACAGCATCCGTACCATCGTCGGAATCGTAAACTTCAAAATATTGCAGGTTGTAATCGGCTTATCATAAATCAGCGTCCGGCTGATCCCTTCTGTTTTTCTTTCTCTCTCATCCATGGCTTTGCTCCCCTTTTTTTCAGCTCTTTCAAGCATACCGTTTTCCGCGCGCTACGTCAATGCCTTTTCCAAGAAAAAATGTCGCACTTCAAAAATCAAAACCCGGAAACACGGGTGCCGTGCCGCCGGGCTTTTGCCTATAAATCAGTATGTATCCCAAACCCCGATCCCGCTAAAACACGCGAGACCTTTGCAGTTAGGTTTCCAACAAAACGCGGGTGACTGCTTCTGCCGGTTTGCGGATCAGCTTCTGCAGCTCCATGAGCTTGGCGCTGTCCATCGGCGGTACGCCTTTGAGGCGGTAGGTGATGCCGAGTTTGCCGTACTTGTCAACGGCCATCGTATGATAGCCCAAGAGCTCAACCTTATCGACAAAGCGGATCTTTTTCATAAACGCATTGAGTGCATCCATGTCCTCCGGCGTGTCATTGATATCCGGCACGACCACATGGCGCACCCACACATGCTTTTTGTGCGCGTTGATGATGTCGATCAGTTCAAACAGCGTATCCTGCGGACGTCCGGTAAGAATCTCAAACCGTTCCGGATCCGGATGCTTGATGTCCAGCAGCACCAGATCACACTGGCGGATTGCTTCTTCCGTATATTCGTCCAGATAGGTTCCGCTGGTATCGATTGCCGACCGGATGTCGACCTTGTGCAGTGCGTGAATCGCTTCGGTGAGAAATTTTCCCTGCAGCAGCGGCTCACCGCCGCTGAACGTCACGCCGCCCTTGCTGCCGTAATACGGCTGCCCGCGCAGCGCCCAGCGAACAATCTCCTCGACTTCGATCTTCTCACCGCCGTCTGTCGGCCAGGAATCCGGGTTGTGGCAGTACAGGCATCTTGCCGGGCATCCCTGCAAAAAAAACACCGTGCGGATGCCCGGACCATCGACGGCTCCAAACGTTTCTATAGAGTGAATTCTTCCTATCATCGTAAATCACTGCGGCAGCGTAATAAACTCACGCTGCCGCTTTTGCTCCTGTTCGCTTTGCTTTTAGATCGCCTGGTGGAAAGTTCTTGCGATAACTTCCTGCTGATGCGTCTTGGAAAGCGCGTTGAATCTTACTGCGTAGCCGGATACTCTGACCGTCAGGTTCGGGTATTTATCCGGATTTTCGTAAGCGTCCTCAAGGACTTCTCGTCTGAGAACGTTGACATTCAGATGATGCGCACCTCTCTTGAAATACCCCTCCAAAAGACCTGCGAGCACTTCTGCTCTTTCTTCCGGATTCTTGCCGAGTGTTTCCGGTGTGATGGAGAACGTGTTGGAAACGCCGTCCTGGCAAGTATCCCAGTCGATCTTGGATACAGAGTTCAGGGAAGCGATCGCGCCGTGGTTGTCTCTCTGGTGCATTGGGTTTGCGCCCGGTGCGAACGGTGTGCCTGCTCTTCTGCCGTCCGGCGTGTTACCGGTCTTCTTGCCATACATAACGTTGGAAGTAATCGTCAGTACGGATAAGGTATGCACGGCGTTTCTGTATGCAGGGTGCTTACGGAGTTCTTCGATCGTTCTTTCGGAGATTTTTACTGCGATATCGTCTACACGGTCATCGTCGTTGCCGTATTTTGGGAAATCGCCTTCCGTTCGGTAGTCTACGATCACGCCGTTCTCGTCTCTGATCGGGTATACCTTCGCGTATTTGATCGCGGAAAGGGAGTCAGCCGCAACAGAGAAGCCCGCTACGCCGAATGCCATCAGGCGCTTCAGTTCGGAATTCAGGAATGCCATCTGGGAGCTTTCGTAATCGTACTTGTCATGCATGAAATGAATGATGTTCATAATGTTGACATACAGTTCGCACAGCCACGCCAGATAGATGTTGAAACGCTTCCACGCGTCTTCGAAATCGATCGGACCGTCACCGACCGGTTCCATCTGCGGGCCGACATGCTCGCCGGTTCTTTCATCGATACCGCCGTTCAGGCCGAGCAGCAGGATCTTCGCCAGGTTGCATCTCGCGCCAAAGAACTGAATCTGCTGACCCATCTGGATCGCGGATACGCAGCAAGCGATGGAGTAGTCTTCGCCGTAGGTCGGACGCATCTTGTCGTCGTTTTCATACTGGATGGAGTCTGTGTCGATGGAAACCTGCGCACAGAATTTCTTAAACGGTTCCGGAAGCTTTTCGGACCATAATACGGTCAGGTTTGGTTCCGGTGCAGGTCCCAGATTGTATAAGGTCTGTAAAACGCGGTAGGAGTTCTTGGTTACTTTATGTCTGCCGTCCATGCCCACGCCTGCGATACCTTCGGTGATCCACATCGGATCGCCGCCGAACAGCTCGTTGTATTCATTGGTTCTTAAGTGTCTTGCAACTCTCAGCTTCAGGATGTAGTCGTCAATGAATTCCTGGATCTGTTCTTCGGTGTAGGTACCGTTTGCAAGGTCTCTTTCCGCATAGATGTCGATGAACGTGGAGGTTCTGCCAATGGACATGGCTGCGCCGTTTTCTTCCTTGATGCCTGCCAGATATGCAAAGTAGGTCCACTGGATCGCTTCCTTGACGTCTTTCGCCGGTCCGGAAATATCGAAACCGTAGCTTTCTGCCATCTTCTTGATCTCCTTGAGCGCGCGGATCTGGTTGGTGACCTCTTCCGCGGTGCGGATGTTTTCTTCGTTCATCACGTGTCTGGAGGCGATCATTTCATGGTCTTTCTGCTTTTCTTCGATCAGATAGTCGATGCCGTAGAGTGCTGCTCTTCGATAGTCGCCGATGATCCGGCCGCGGCCGTAAGCATCCGGAAGTCCGGTGATGAAGCCGAGGTGTCTGACCTGACGCATTTCGTTGGAATATGCCTTGAAAACGCCGTCATTGTGCGTCGTGATGTAATTGAACATGTTGTCAATTTCCGGCGGAAGCGTTTCGCCATACTCTTTGACTTCTTCTCTGACCATCTTGATGCCGCCGAACGGGCAGATGCCTCTTTTGAGTGGTTCATCTGTCTGCAGACCGACGATGATGTCCTTTCCCGGCACGATGTAGCCAGGTCCGAACGCATTGATGCGCATGATGCGGCTTGCGTCGACCTTCAAAGTGCCGCCGGCCTTTCTCTCTGCGACCAGCAGTTCATGAACTTTGTCTCTGCATTCCTTCGTTCTCTCCGTTGGACCTGCGAGGAAACTGCTGTCACCGTCATACGGATGATAGTTTAATTTAATGAACTCTTCTACATCAATGTTTTTCGTCCAGTTTCCGGCAACAAATCCTTCCCACTCTTTTCTCATTCTTTTTTACCTCCTGCATATCTCCTAAACTTGTTGTTTGTTATACTGCTGATGCTGCTTTTTGTTTTTATTGTATAATGTATACAAAATGTCGTGAAAGAAAAACAGCCGTGTCGACCCGTCTGCTTCTCCTGCACTGCACCGCTTCTCCGCCTTGCTTTTTGCAATTCTTTGCCGCGCCGTGCTCCATATCTTGTTGGATTCTGCATTCTGTATACTTTTTGTCTAACCTCATCTATCATATCGTAAGAAAACACTTTCGTCAAATGAAATTTTGTTTTTTTTTTGCTTTTTTGGGGATGCACGCGGCGGGACTGTTTTTCGCCGAGTAAAATGGGGTATAGGTTTTATATTCTACAAAAGATAGGAGGAATAAAATGAGAAAAAACTTTGAGGTAAAACCATGGTTTCTCCCTATGCCGGTTTTAATCGTTGCCGCCTATGACGAATCCGAACATCCAAACGCAATGAATGCTGCATGGGGCGGAATGTGCGGTATGGATCTTGTACAGCTGAAGATCAGTGAGGGTCATAAAACAACGAAAAACATAAAAAAAAGCGGTGCCTTTACCGTCAGCTTCGGTGATGCGGCTCACGTTGCCGCCTGCGATTATGTAGGGCTTGTGTCCGGAAATACGGTTTCGGACAAGATGCAGACAGCCGGCTTCACAACAGTAAAAAGTCAGTTCGTGAATGCTCCGCTTATTGAGCAGCTTCCACTTGCCTTTGAATGTCAGTTCGTAACAACGACAGAAACAGGCAGCCTCGTCGGAAAGATCGTGAATATCAGCGTCGACGAACGTATTTTGGGCGATGACGGCCGACCGGATTTTTCAAAATTCAACCCGATCGTCTACAACCCGATCCTGCGGACTTATCACAGGTTGGGTGAAATCGTTGGCCACGCATATGCTGACGGAAACAAACTGAAATAAGATGCCCTTCCAAAGAACTGCCGCACAGCTGATCGAATCGATCGACCGGAGCGGCGGCTTTTTTTATCCTTTTTCATACGCTCCGAACTATTTTGTTATAAAAAATTTTGCCCTGCATATATTTTTCGTAATGAAAGAGTAAGGAGCGTGGATCTGCCAATGAAGGATTATATAGAGGAAAGGGTACTGGAATTAGCCCATTACATCATCCGCACCAACGCTACAGTCAGAGCTGCCGCGAAGAAGTTCCGCGTCAGTAAATCAACCGTGCATACAGTTGTGGGTATTTGTAACGGTTTTATCCTCCGCATCCGGTTTCATCACGATTCTGGATTTTTTTTTACTCTTTGAAAGCTTGATTTCAACAGCTTTCTGTTCGATAACTGCAGGACTTTTCATCCCAACTTTCTTTATTGGCTTCATATAGATTTCTACTTTTCCTTTATCATCAATCACAATCTTATCAACAATGCGCTTGATTTGCTCATTTGTCATAGAGCCGACATCGACAATCTGTTCAATGCTCTTGAAGGTTTCATCCATTGCCTTTTCGAGCAAATCGCTTTGAGAAACATTGTGTAATACCATTTTCAGCTCTTGTTCCAACGAATTGATTTCACAATTCAGTTTTTTTATTTTCGCACTTAATTCGTCCTTGCCGATCAGTTCATCGGCATACATTTCTGTATATTTTTCCTTGGATTTTTTGAGGCGTTTTAATTGCTGTTCAAGACTTGCCTTGCTCTTTTTTTCTTCCTGTTTTTCGCCATACAGTTTCTTGAACTCTTTTATAATCTGCTGCTTCACATCTTTTTCGTTTTTTAGTAAATCCTTAAAGTAGCTTTCCAAAACATCAATCAGTTCGTATTCTTCGATTTTAGAAATATTTTCGCAGCCGCTGGTTTTCCTCATTCTGTGTCCGGAACAGCTCCAACGCACATATGTATTTTTATATGTCATAACCGTTCTTGCATACGACCATCCACATTCCTTACATTTGATAAGCGTTGAAAAAAGATATTTGTTGCTGTGTCGTTCTTTATTGTTTTGAAACGCATCCACTCGCGTGTTCAAGATTTCTTGTGCTTTTTCAAACACCTGCGTGTCTACAATCTGTAGTTCAGGCTTTTCGATTACAAACCATTCTTCTGCTTTCTTCTTAGACCTTTCTCCGGTCAGAAAGTCCTTAACTTCTGATTTTCCGTTTATGATTTCTCCGATATAGATTCGATTTTTAAGAATCCTGCAAATTCCATGCTGACTCCACGCACAGCCTCTTTTGGTTGTTACCCCTCGGTCATTCAGCATTTTTGCAATCATGCCGCTTCCGTAACCTTCTTCTGTGTACCACTTAAAAATCTGCCGAATCCAGTTTGCTTCTGTCTCGTTGATCTTCAAGGAAAAATACTCTCCCGGAATCTTGTCATAGCCGAATATGATATTCGGTACTCGTCCTTTTTCTGCATTCATTTTTTTACCGAACTTTACGCGTTTAGACATATTTGCACTTTCTTCTTGCGCTAATGCGCCGAAAATGGTCAGTATGAACTCGCTGTTTCCCATGCTTGTCATATTTGCTGTCAAAAATATGGTTTCAATCCCAAGTGATTTGAGTTTTCTGACGCTTTGCAGCAGGTCAACTGTATTTCGCGCCAAACGAGAAATATCTTTTACCACGACGGCCTCAAAATAGCCTTTTTCCGCGTCCTCCATCATTTGCAAAAATGCTGTCCTGTTTCTTGTTTTCGTTCCGGAAATACCTTCATCTGCATAGACTTTTACAAGATTTTCCCCCATTCTTGTGCTGTATTCCGTGAAAAATTCTTTTTGCTTTTCCAAACTGTTTAATTGATCTTCCTTATCTGTGGAAACCCTGCAATATGCAACAATATTCATATCTGTTCCTCTCTTTCTTTATTGGATATACCAAGTTTATCACTTTCGAGTTGAATTGAATAATGTGCGATTTTTATAATCGCACATCGTTTGCTACCCTGCTGCTTCCTCTTTCATTTTTTCTGCAACTTTCCTTACGCCGATTTCCGCAAAGATTCTTACCAATTCCGCAATCAAAGCGTCCTTTTGTGAAGCACTATATACATAATATTTGTTCTCATTCCTTTTCATCGTTATCCCCCTGCTTGTCCTTTTTTTATATCGTATGTAGTGTTTTGCTTCTGTATGACAAGATTTTATTCCGCAATTGTCAGCCCAATACTGATTGCCGCCGCACGATCCATCTGCAAAATTTTTTCCGGCTGCAAGTGACCGATGTACTGCCCAAGCCGCGTCTTATCAATCGTATAAATCGACTCTAACAATAGCAACGACGGTCTGGATAACCCCTGCGCTCTGCCAAGCGGTACATGGGTCGGCATCGGTTTCTTGCGTGCGCCTGTGACTGACGCCACGATAACTAAAGGACTACAGAAGTTACCGATGTTGTTTTGAATCACTACGACAGGGCGTCTGCCACCCTGCTCACAGCCGATACCCTTCGGCAGATCCGCCATAAAAATATCGCCGCGCCTGATGATTGCCTGAAGGCGCATATCTGCCTTCATTTCCATTTCTACTATGTTATATTTCATCTTTTGCATTTCGCACCTCTCTTCTTCGTATTTTAAGACATAACAAAATAGCCCTTATGTAATATGTAATTTTATTTGAGTAGTCGGCTGCATACCGACTGCACAGGAATCTCACCTCCCCGGCTCCGCCCGGGCTGCACCCATTGCGTGCGGCGCTTTTGGCGCTCAAGCTGTGGCTATGCAGGCGTATCATTATCCCTTACCCTTGGTCATCGCAAGTCCGAGCTGCAAAACTCGGCGTTCAGACAGATAGAACTCGCTCTCGCGTCCTTTGCCGCGGTTATGGCGTATCTTCTGATGTGCTCGCAAAAGTAAGAATGTCCCAAACAAAATCTTATTCAATTTGCTTTCACTATATTTACTGCAGAAAATATCCGATTTCTATAACCAAAAACTTTTCATTTTTTCTAAAATTTTTTTCTTTCTTTTATGTACGGCGGGTTGCGAGATATGCAGCACGCTTGCGACCTGTGTTTCCGTCAGCGGCTCCTTGCACAAATATAGGAGCCAAATCAGTTCCTTTTCATCATCTGTCAGACTGGAAAACGCATTTTGCAGCTTATTTAGGTTTTCCCGCTTCTCCGCCATCCTTTCCGGCAGAGCCTCCGAATCTTCTTCTGCTTTGCTGTATAAAAAAAGAAGCGCATCATCAAACGGCACTTCCACATAGCAAGACTTTACTTTTCTTCTGTACAGATGTAAGTTATATTCTCTTTTCCATTCCGCATAGTCCTCCTCTGAAACTTCCACAAATATTTCCGGGCATTCGTAGTCTATATCATCCGTTAGGCGCATAAAGTAGCGCGGTTCCATGTTTTCTGCATTGCTATCGCTGACAATGCGATAAAACTCGCTTCCGGAGATTTCAATCAGTTTGTGGTTTGCGTTCTTATGGTTAGCCTTTGCTAAGTAAATCTTCTTCTTCATCTTCGGCATCCTTTCTCCAATGCTTGCTATAACGGACAATTTCGGATCACGGATACCGAGACAAATATGCAATTCCTTTTCGGCAATAAAAAAAGCCAATCAAAACCGGAAGCTGATTCTTCACAGCTCCTGTATTTTGATTGGCAAAAACATAGGTATCAATTGTAGCTTTACTGTAGTTGGGCTGTCGCAAAAGCACACAGCCGTAAGCCACATCTTTGATTCTTTATTTCATTTCTTCTCTGAACTTCGCGTGACTGCATCTCATGACCGATTTCCCCCATAAAAAAAATCCTCTCTTTGTAAAGTTTCCATAGTCTATAACTACAGAATTTACAAAAAGAGGACACTTTTCTGAAAATTTTTAATGGCAAAGATATGAATCTCTGTCTATGCCGCAGTGTACCGCGTTTGCAGATATGCGAGTTTTCTTGTTTCAGTTAATGGTTACGGCATCTTCCATTAGTGTTTTTGACCCCCCATGAAGGTTTGGTTAGCCATAATGTTACAAAACTGTCGAACAGTTTGCCCGACAGTTTTTGTAATTGAATCAATTTGCTATCTTGCTCGCACAAAATATGTTGCCTCTTAAAGTTCATCATTCATCTCATGGCATTTCAATTTTCCCTTTATTTTCTTTAAAGCTAGGATATTGCTCAACTTGCCTGAAAAAATTCTGGTAATATTTCACCAAACGAAACTGCGTTTGTACGATGTAACATACAAGGAAAATCAAGGGATAAATAATATACCTTTTGGACCAGTATACTTCAAGCAAATATACCACGCTCAAAATAAGTAGCACTTCTACGATTTTCGTAGCTACACGTCGACAGATTATCTTTTTCGTCATGTGCAACAGAGTATTAAAATTTTCAACTCTTTCATATACCACACTAAATTTTTCACGCTCATACCGATTCATGATATATAGTAATGGCATATCACGGTTCATACTAGAACGACGAAACATTAAGTGCAAAGTCGGTTCATCAGCAGTAACCTCTTTTATGATTGTCATATAAACACCTTTTGCTGGAATTGGACAAGCATGATCATAAATGAAATCACATCCTGCCTCTTGAAAAATGTTTCTATCATCATATGCATA
>DJPG01000064.1:0-7203 GCA_002439735.1 Firmicutes bacterium UBA6418
GGATGGAACTGCGCGGATGTAGCGCCAAAATTTCGTGTGCAGAAGAAAATAAAATATCCGAAAGTTTCTGATTGACAAAGTCAGCGCGAGGGTATAATATATACATCGAACACATAGTTCAAAAAAATAAGATCCTTATCAAGAGTGGCTGAGGGAATAGGCCCGAAGACGCCCGGCAACCTAGGTGCTCCAATAGAGAATGGAGTAGAAAAGGTGCTAAATCCTACAGAATGATCAAAATTCTGAAAGATGAGGAAAGGTCTTGCAAACGACTTTACAGCCTCTCTTTCACAGAGAGGCTTTTGTTTTTGCTGGCGATGGGGATATTAGGATAAGGATAAGGATAAGGATACAGATTATGTACCGGGAGGAGAAAACGATGAAAAAATTATTTACTTCAGAGTCCGTAACCGAAGGACATCCTGACAAAGTTTGCGATCAGATTTCGGATGCGATTTTGGACGCTATTTTTGAAAAAGATCCATATGGCAGAGTCGCGGCAGAAACAACCGCAACGACCGGCTATGCGATGGTCATGGGAGAAATCTCGACAAAGTGCTATGTTGACATCCCGAAGATCGTCAGAAAGGTGATCCTGGATATCGGCTATGACAGATCGGAATATGGCTTCGACGGCAATACCTGCGCAGTCTTATCCGCAATTGACGAACAGTCTGGCGATATCGCGATGGGAGTTGACAAGTCTTTGGAATATAAGGACGGAAGCCTGAGCGACGAAGCTACGATCGATACGATCGGCGCAGGAGATCAGGGTATTATGTTTGGCTATGCTTGCAACGAAACACCGGAACTGATGCCGGCACCGATTTCTTATGCGCACAAGCTGGCAAAGCGACTGACCGATGTCCGCAAAGACGGCACGCTGACTTATCTGAGACCGGATGGCAAGACACAGGTCACTGTGGAATATGATGACAACAAAGTAGGCAGAATCGATACCGTTTTGATCTCGACGCAGCATGATCCGGATATAACGCAGGAACAGATTAAAAAAGACTTGATCGAATATGTTATTAAGCCGATCCTTCCGGCAGAGCTTTTAGACGATGAAACAAAATACTATGTAAACCCGACCGGACGTTTTGTGATTGGAGGACCGCACGGCGACTCCGGACTGACCGGACGTAAGATTATTGTTGATACATATGGCGGATATGCGCGCCACGGAGGCGGCGCATTCTCCGGTAAGGATCCTACAAAGGTAGACCGTTCGGCAAGCTACGCGGCAAGATATGCCGCGAAAAACGTCGTTGCGGCGGGTCTGGCAGATAAGGTTGAAATTCAGCTCGCGTACGCGATCGGCGTTGCAAAGCCGGTATCGATCTTAGTAGATACGTTCGGAACCGGAAAGCTTGACGATGAAAAAATCGCGGAACTGGTGGAAAAGAACTTTGACTTCCGACCGGCAGCTATCATTCGGGATCTCGACTTGAGAAGACCGATCTACAGACAAGTCGCTGCTTACGGTCATTTCGGAAGAACGGACATTGATCTTCCGTGGGAACACACTGACAAGGCAGACCTTTTAAGACAGCAGGCAGGACTGTAGGCGCACAAGAAGCTAAAAATGAGATTTCCCGCGCGTCGTGCGTGTGATTTCAATCCTAGAAAACAGAAAAAAGCAAGACCGCCGAACGCCTCAAAAAGGCAGAATTCCGGCGGTCTTTTCGTTACATTGCAGTTTAATATTTGTCAAATGCGCGTTTGAAAAATCCGATGGTGGCAATCGCCGTGATCAGCATGCCGACATAAGTCCAAGATGCGTCAGTATTTTTGATCCTTGTGATTAGACAAAAGATAAAGATCAAGGCGAAGAAACATCCTTTTAGGATATCAAGAGTTTTACTGGACATTTTGCTGATACACCTCCATGATTTTTACGGATGCGGAAGCACCGATGCGGTCTGCACCGGCTTCGATCATCGCCATCGCAGTTTCGTAGTCGCGGATGCCACCACTGGCCTTGACTTGCAGTGCATCACCGACAGTTCGTTTCATCAAAGCGACATCGGCGGTCGTCGCGCCGCCGCTGTTAAAGCCGGTAGAGGTTTTGACGAAGTGCGCGCCGGCATCCTTTGCGAGACGGCAGGCTTCTTCGATCTCCTGTGGTGTCAGCAGGCAGGTTTCCAAAATGACTTTGACGATCGCGCCATATTGCGCAGCGGCATTGACAACCTCGCGGATATCGTCACGCACGTCATCATAACGAAAATCCTTGAAAACGCCAACATTCAGAACCATGTCGACTTCGGAGGCACCGTCTTTACAGGCTTCTTCGGTTTCAAAAGCCTTGGTTGCAGTGGTACAGGCGCCAAGAGGAAAGCCGACCACCGCAGCGACCTTAACATCCGTGCCTTTCAGGTTGTCCATGCAGCGTCCGACATAGCAGGTATTGACACAGACTGCGTAAAAGTCATATTTTTTCGCTTCTTCACAGAGCTTGTCGATCTGCGCGGAAGTCGCTTCCGGCTTCAGCAGGGTGTGATCGAAATATTTATTCAATGGTTTCGATAATTTCATAGGGAACTCCTTTCACTTTGGAAAATGGATCGGCGGCAGGTTTCATGCCGCGAAAACTAACTCTATTTTACCATAACTCAGTATAAAAGTAAAAGGTTCAGTTCTAAGGAAAAGCAAAAGATATATTGCAAAGGAGCGGATTTGTGAATATAATGATTCTAGCGATCATATTACGGCGTTGCCGCAAGGTAAGAACCATTGAAACGCCTTTTACCCGCTGGCGCGGCGGCGTTATAATGATTCTAGCGATCATATTACGGCGTTGCCGCAAGGTAAGAATCATTGAAACGCCTTTTGCCCGCTGGCGCGGCGGCGTTATAATGAACTTAGCACAGCGACTGGCGAGCCGCAAGGCGAAGACAGAGCGCTCAGCGTCCGGACCAATAATTATGGCCGCCAATGATTCTGGCTGCCGGGTTTGCGGCGTTCGATTTTGTGAAAGAAAAAAGAGGTATGTATGGAACAAGTGGAAAAAAAGATGAAACTGTTAAGCTATATAAAATGGGCGGGGCTTGCCCTCGGTTTGATCATGTATTTTGCGACGGTGAAAGCGTTTGGCGAGACGTGGGCGATCATTCTGGGAACGATTGCGGCCTGTGCGTTCTTTTTCTTGTGCGAAAGCGGAAAAAGGGGTGTGCTTTGTGAACATATCGTAGAAGACCTGCAGGAGGCGATAGATCGCCTGGGAAAACTGGACTGTATTTTTGAGATCAAAAGCGTCAAGATCGGGCTGATCGTCCGCGTCTATTTTATCAAGGCCGGTGAAATGGCGCCACGTTACGGCAAGGCAATCCTGGATGTCATCGCGCACAGTTGGTATCGCTCCAAGATCTGGATCACGCAGCTTGTGGATCTTGACAGTGAGGAAGAGCTCAAGGAGGCTGCGCTGGCGCTGAATGAAGAGCTGCTGCAAAACCTGCAGCAGCAAAAGAACCAGAGAAAAACGCCGGGTGAGCCGAGGGAAAATGTGCAGGATGTCGCAACCGAAAAGCGGCAAGACGATGCAAGCGAAAACAACAAGAAGTAGACTTGAAAAAAAAAGCGAAATGGTATAAAATAAACTATTATATGTTTGTACATACGAAAAAAACAGGAGGACATTTTATATGGGAATAAAGGTCGCAAAATTTGGCGGCTCATCCGTTGCTGACGGCATTCAACTGACCAAGACCAAACAGATTATTCAGCAAGATCCGGATCGCAGATATGTAGTGGTATCCGCACCGGGAAAACGTTACGAAAACGATAATAAAATCACCGATATTCTCTATCTGTGCAAAACACATATTGAGCACAATCTGCCTTATGATCAGCTTTTTCAGGTCGTGGCGGACCGCTTTATGGCAGTACAGATCAACCTTGGCGTCAAGGTCGATCTTTTAAGATATTTTGATGAGATTCGCGAAAATCTCAAGCAGAATCCAAGCGCTGACTACATTGCCTCCCGCGGCGAGTATCTGAACGCGGTTTTGACTGCGGCATTTTTGGGCTATGACTTTGTGGACACCAAAGATCTCATCAAGTTTGACGCGAAAGGTAAACTGCTGATGGCGGAAACCGATGAGGCAATTCGCAGGGAGCTGGCAAAACATGAACACGCGGTTCTTCCGGGATTTTACGGAAGCCTGCCGGACGGCTCGGTCAAAACCTTTTCACGGGGTGGCTCGGACATTACCGGCGCGCTGGTTGCGCGTGCCGTAAATGCGGATGTTTACGAAAACTGGACGGATGTTTCCGGCTTTCTGATGGCGGATCCGCGCATTGTCACAAACCCGCAGCAGATTCGGACGATCTCCTATAAGGAGCTTCGCGAACTTTCCTACATGGGAGCATCCGTTCTGCATGAAGACGCGATTTACCCGGCGAGAATGGCCAATGTGCCGATCAACATCCGCAATACGAACGCACCGGAGGATCCGGGCACGCTGATCACCGGCGAAGAAGAGGCTTACCGTAACGATGGCGGAAATCGTATTATCACCGGGATCGCAGGCAGCAAGGATTTTACGGTTGTCGCGCTGTATAAGAATATGATGAGCAGTGAACGCGGATTTGTCAGAAGAATTCTGGGGATCCTTGATGATTACAATATCAATTTCGAACACCTGCCGAGCGGGATCGACACCGTTTCGGTCGTCATGTCAAACAAGTCCATCAACGGACGGATCGATGAAGTTCTGGATGAATTCCGCACCCGTCTCAGACCGGACAGCATTGATGTCTTTGAAAACATGGCGCTGATCGCGACCGTTGGCCACGGTATGAGCTTCCGGCCGGGCGTTTCAGCACGGCTCTTTTCCGCACTTGCACAGGCGGGTGTCAATATCCGCATGATCGATCAGGGATCCAGCGAAATGAATATTATCGTTGGCGTAGAGAACAAAGACTTTGAAACCGCGATCCGCGCGATTTATCAGGCATTTGTGGAAGACGAAAACTAAGAAAGCGCAAACAAGAAAGCAGAGAAAGCTTTTTTTCCTAAGAAAAGAAAGGTAGGGGAATCAATATGAAAAAGCTGGTTACAATCAGCAGGGAATACGGAAGCGGCGGGCGTATTATCGGCAAGCTTTTGGCACAAAAGCTGGGAGTGCCGTTTTACGACAAAGAAGAGCTGATTGCGATTGCGGCCGCACAGAGCGGACTTTCCAAGGAACTTTTGGAGGGCGCGGAGCTGAAAGCAAAAAACAGTTTCGCGTACAATCTTTCATCCGCATTGAGCTTTAATGAGGCAACTAGCGGCAGCCCGCTCTCGGTGAACGAAAAGCTGTTCTTGGCAACCTTCCAGGCGATTCAAGAAATCGGAGAAAAAGGGCAAGCCGTAATTGTAGGAAGATGCGCAGATTATGTTCTGCGGGATATTCCGGATGTGACCAATGTTTTTATTTACGCGGAATATGAAGACCGCCTTCGCCGCGCGGTCAAGGTTTATGGGGATAAAGAAACAGAAGTCAAGGGCATTGTCGCGACTTACGATAAAGCGCGCCAGAACTATTACAATTATCATACCGGTCAAAAATGGGGGGAATTTAAGAATTATAATATGGCCATTAACAGCAGTTACATTACTGAAGAGGAGGCTGCCAATTTGATCGCGGAATATGTGCAGCACAGGAGGTACCGGGATGAACAGAGGTAAGCTTGAGGCAAAAAAAGCAGGGAAAACCATCACGACCGGACAGGCTGTCAAAACTATCGGAAAAGCAGCGGGCATTCTCCTGGCTGCCGGTATCGCACTGATCGCGGCGACCGACAAGACGATGAGCAAAGCTTTTCCGCAGCAGGATGACAAAGACGCTCCGGACGAGGGCGAAGAATAAAAATCTGCCCTTTCTCATTCGAAAGGGAGACCAGGAGGAAAACAAAAAATGACAGAAAAAAAAGGAACGTACTACATCACAACGCCGATTTACTATCCAAGCTCAAACCTGCATATCGGACACACCTACTGTACCGTTATGGCAGACGCGATGGCAAGGTTCAAAAGACTTTGCGGCTATGATGTAAGATTCCTGACGGGAACCGATGAACACGGCCAGAAGATTCAGACCATTGCCAATGAAAAAGGGGTCAGCCCACAGGCTTATGTCGACGAAGTGGTTGCGGGCATCAAAAAACTGTGGGAAACCATGGAAATCTCTTACGATGACTTTATCCGTACGACGGAGCCGCGCCATATCAAGCGTGTCCAGAAGATCTTTATGGAAATGTACGATAAAGGTGACATCTATAAGGGTGAATATGAGGGTCTTTATTGTACACCTTGCGAAAGCTTCTGGACGGAAAGCCAGCTCGTCAACGGCTGCTGCCCGGACTGTGGAAGACCCGTACAGCCGGCAAAGGAAGAAGCGTACTTCTTCAAGCTTTCACATTATGCGGACAGACTGCTTGCACTCTTTGACGAGCATCCGGAATTTTTACAGCCGGAGTCCCGCCGCAACGAGATGATTTCATTCATCAAACAGGGGCTGGATGATCTGTGCATTTCCCGTTCCACCTTTAACTGGGGCATTCCGGTGCCAATCGACGAAAAGCATGTCATTTATGTATGGCTGGACGCGTTGACCAACTATATCACCGCGCTGGGCTATCCGGATGATCGGGAGCTTTACGATAAATACTGGCCGGCCAATGTACACCTAGTCGGTAAGGAAATCGTGCGCTTCCACTCCATCATCTGGCCGGCAATGCTGATGAGTATGGGTCAGCCGCTTCCGAAACAGGTTTTGGGACATGGATGGCTGCTTTTGGGTGGCGAAAAAGTATCAAAGTCCAAGGCCAGCAAGGGCGACGATGTGATCGATCCGGTCATTTTGATCGAACGCTACGGCATCGATGCACTCAAGTATTTCCTGCTGCGTGAATATACCTTTGGACAAGATGGCGTATTTACCAACGAAGTCATGCTCAAGAGAATGAACTATGATCTGGCCAACGATCTTGGCAATCTGGTCTCCAGAACGATTTCCATGATCGAAAAATATAACGACGGTGTGGTACCGGACGCAGTGGCTTCCGTCCGTGACGAGATCGACGAGGATCTCAAGAAGACCGCGATCAGCGCGGCTTCAAAGGTGGAAGCACAGATGGATAAGTTCGCGTTCAATATGGCGCTCGAAGAGATCTGGATCGTAGTACGCCGGGCCAACAAATATATCGACGAAA
>DJPG01000064.1:7210-8062 GCA_002439735.1 Firmicutes bacterium UBA6418
CCGTGGGTACTGGCCAAGACTGCGGATACCGACGCGGACAGCAAGGCAAAGCTGGATACGGTCCTGCATAACCTTGCGGAAACCATCCGTATCATCTCCATCCTGATCCACCCGTTCATGCACACGACTTCCAAGGAGATCCGCAAACAGCTCGGACTCTGGTATGCGGATGTTGTCTGGGAAGACGCGTTCACGTTCGAGATGATGTATCAGGAACAGGTCAAGAAGGGCGACGCGATCTTCCCGCGTATCGATATCGAAAAAGAACTCGAAGCGCTGCATGAGATCAGCGCGGCGGCCAAAAAAGCGAAGGAGCCGGAAAACGTTCCGCTGGAACTGAAGCCGGAGATCGAATATGAGGACTTTGATAAGATCGACTTCCGTGTCGGCTTGATCGAAAAGGCAGAGAAACATCCGAAAGCAGACAAATTGCTGGTCTTCCAGGTGAAGATGGGGACTGAGCGCCGCCAGATCATCAGCGGTGTAGCGAAGAGCTTCCAGCCGGAGGAAATGGTCGGCAAGAAGGTGATCGTGGTCGCTAATCTCAAACCGCGCCAGCTGCGCGGCATGGAGTCCAAGGGCATGCTGCTGTTTGCCGACAACGGCGAACGCGTTGAGATCGTTTCGACCGAGGCTCCGGACGGAGAAGTGGTATGCTGAGAAAGACCCTGTTCGACTCCCATACGCATATCAATAACGACACCTACACCGAAGAGGAACGGGAACAGTTGATCGCGGACATTGAATCCTCCGATGTCGCTTATGTGATGGATATCGGCTTTGACCTGCCAAGCTCCGAACAGGCGGTGCGGGATGCCGCTCGTCTGCCGTGGTGTTATGCGGCGGGGGGCG
>DJPG01000064.1:8110-10969 GCA_002439735.1 Firmicutes bacterium UBA6418
ATTCGTCAGCTGGCGGGACAGCCAAAGGTGCAGGCGATCGGCGAAATCGGACTGGATTTTTACTACAATCATTCCGACGCGGAGGAACAACGCTATTGGTTTCGCCGGCAGATCCGGCTTGCCAACGAGTTGCATATGCCAATCGTGATCCACTCTCGCGAGGCGGATCAGGAGACGATGGATATCCTTAAAGAAGAGGGCGCGTTCAGTGCAGAACGCTGCAGCTGGTTCCCACAGCGGCCGGGTACCGGTATCGGACGCGAAGGTGGGGTAGCGGAAGCTTCTGCTGCCTGCGGCGCGGTGGCGGTCAACACCGCTGCTGGCGAGAATGCGGGTACCTGCGATGCTGAGTGCTGTATGGAAAAGGACGCGCGCGTGCTGCTACATTGCTTTTCGGGCAGCCGTGAGCTTGCGATGCAGTATGTGAAGCTCGGCGCGACGCTCTCGATCGCCGGACCGGTGACCTACAAGAACAACCGGAAGACTTCGGAAGTGGTCAGCGCGATCCCGATCGAATACCTGCTGGTAGAAACGGACGCTCCCTACCTGACGCCGGAACCGTACCGCGGCAAAAAAAATAAATCCCCCTATGTCGAACATACAGCGCGCCGCGTGGCGCTCCTCAAGAGTCTGCCTTATGAAGAGGTCGCCCGTCGCACACTGGAAAATGCCAAACGCTTTTACGGAATCGAATAGACGGATTGCTTTGTCTTGCGGCTCAGATCGGATCTCTTTCGCGCAGTCGCATCCAAAAACGCGCGGCTTCGGCTTGAAACAGCCGGAACCCTGCAGGACATGGATGCGGCTGCGTTTTTTATGCGGCTGCGCAATGTCGAAAAAACACGAAAAAATGGCAAAGCGAAAATGCGGCGTAGCTCTGGTAAGCGGTCGCATTTTTTGGTAAAATATTTACACGAGAGTATGCGGCGTGTGCGGAACATACGATACGCATGACATATGGAACAACCTGCAGGCTGGGGCGGGCAAGACTGATACAGACAATAAAGGAGTACCGATACTTATGAATTTAGACCATTTGAATACAGAGCAGCGCAAGGCGGCGACGCATATCGACGGTCCGCTGCTGATCCTGGCGGGAGCAGGGAGCGGCAAGACCGCGACCATGACGCACCGGATCGCTTACCTGATTGAACAGGGCGTGAGCCCTTATCAGATCCTGGCCGTGACCTTTACCAACAAGGCTGCCGGAGAGATGCGCGAACGCGTCGAAAAGCTGGTCGGTCGATGTCCGGGCATGTGGATCATGACCTTTCATGCCATGAGCCTGCGCATTCTGCGGGAACACTGCGAGCGCATCGGCTATCAGCGGAACTTTGTTATTTATGATACCGTTGACCAGAAAACGCTGATCAAAAACATCATGAAGGAACAAAATATAGAAACGAAACTCTATCCGCAGGCCTATCTTTCCTCCGCGATCAGCAAGCTGAAAGAACAAGACGTCAGCCCGCAGGAATACCTTGAGACCGAGGGGAGTAACTTCCGCAGTAAGGTCATCTACAACGTGTACAAGGCCTATCAGGAGCAGCTCAAACGCAATAACGCCATGGATTTTGACGATCTTCTGGTCAACGCCCTGCATGTCCTTCGCGAAAATCCGGATGTCCTGACGGATTATCAGAACCGCTTCCGCTACATTCTGGTGGACGAGTATCAGGATACCAACCACATTCAGTACGAGATCATCCGCCTGCTTGCCAAGGCGCATCGGAACCTCTGTGTGGTCGGCGACGACGACCAGTGTATTTACCAGTGGCGCGGCGCGGACATCAGCAATATCTTGGACTTTGAGAAGGATTTTCCGCAGGCCAAGGTCATCAAGCTCGAACAGAATTACCGCTCCTACGGCAACATCCTGGCGGCGGCACACTCCGTGATCCGCAATAACCGCGGGCGCAAGGCCAAGAAACTCTGGACGGACAAGGAAGCGGGCGATAAGATTGTTTACCGCAGATGTGACAGCGATAAAGAGGAAGCCTATTATATCGCGCAGGAGATCGACCTGCTCAAGACCAACCAGCGGACTTACGATGATTTCGCGATCCTTTATCGCACCAACGCGCAGTCCAGGCTCTTTGAAGACGCGCTGAAAAGGCGCGGCATTCCGTATCAGATCTTGTCCGGCTTCAGCTTTTATGAACGCAAAGAGACCAAGGATATGATCTGCTATATGCGGCTGGTGGTGAACCCGGCGGACGATCTGGCGCTCAAACGCATCATCAACGAACCGAAGCGCGGCATCGGCGCGGTGACCCTCGGCAAGCTGGAAGCGCTGGCACGCGTGCATGAAATGTCGCTTTTGGATATCTTATCGCAGGATGAGATCAGTTATAGCCTGCCGGCCAAGGCGCAGAGCGCGGTGCAGGACATGGTGCGGGTCATCCGGATCTGCAGGCAGGAAAAGGAAAATCTGCGCGTATCCGACATTTATGATCAGCTGCTGGTCAAGAGCGGTTATATGAAGGCATTGGAGGCTGAGGATACGCCGGAGGCGGAGAGCCGCATTGAAAACCTGTTGGATTTTAAATCGTTCATCTACGATTATGAAAAGGAAAAAGCGGACGCCGGAGAAAAAGCGACGATCGAGGAATTTCTCGAAAAGGTGGCGACGGACGGCGATACCGATAAAATGGAAGAAGGCGCAGGCAAGGTCACATTGATGACAATGCACAGCGCGAAGGGATTGGAATTCCCGATCGTTTTCTTGCCGGGCTTGGAGGATGGGCTGTTCCCGGGACACCGTGCGCTGGACAACGAAAGCGGGATGGAAGAAGAACGGCGGCTCTGCTATGTCGGCATGACGCGCGCCAGAGAGAAGTTGATCCTGACAGGTGCCGC
>DJPG01000142.1 GCA_002439735.1 Firmicutes bacterium UBA6418
AGGATTCGATGCAGTTCCTTGATAAACTTTTCAGTCAGCGGTGCTTTTGCGAGGTCTATAATCATATCAATGCAGCGAAAATGATTTGCTGTTTCAATCACATCGTCTACATTGAGAACTTCATTTTCTATACCGATGGTATTTGTTTCAAAGATATAGCGTGTCTGTTCGTGTGTCAGGCGGCTTCCTTCCATGTGATTCGAATTATAGGTCAGATCAATCTGCGTCTTATGATAAATACCGCCGGAATATTTCTTCTTTTTTTCTTCCTGCAAAATATCCGGCAGCGTCATAGGCAGAGTTGCTTTTTGATTGGAACGCGCAGGCTTTTTAGCGCTTTCGGGGATATTCCAGGTCTTCCCGGTAAGAAAGGCGCCCGGAACACGACCCTTGGCGCAGTAATTTCTTACACTGCGCTCGGAGAGATTCCATTTTTTTGCTGTATCAGCAACTGAAAAATATTGCATCTGCCGTCCTCCTATTAAATCTGAAAGTTACAAGTCATTAAAGATAGTATACCATATTATCGGCAATAAATATACAGATTATTTGCCATAAAAGGCAATGATTTTACCGATGACGGCAAATCTACCGACCGGAAAAGATTCTCGAGAAAGTCTTTTAGAATGCTGCAAAAAGCTGACACATGACGAAATTTATGATATCCTGTTAGAAAGCCGCTGATTTTAGGCGGCTTTCTTGGGGGCTATGGTTAGCTTGTGCTAACATGGACGCGTGAGAACGCATAAAACGGAGGCGATGCAAAATGAAATACGATGCAAAGACAAGGGCGATGTGGCTGATCTTCAGAAAATCCTTTGAGGAGAAGCTTATGTGCTGAATATGCCGGAAAGACCGAATGTCGAGGCACTGACCGAATATTATGAGCGGGCGATGATGAAAGGCCTCGCTCCGGAAGAGGGAAAAACGTTTTATTACGAGTTTGCGACCTGACCGACTGCTTCGTATGACGCTTACGATGAATCCGATGACACCGAGGAAAAAGCAAAAACCGAAAAACTCAAGGGCGTCGGACATTTGCACGGTTGACTGAAGAAGCACAGCCGATTAAAATAGAAATACATCGCAGAAAGACGAAAGGGGATGTACAGGAGGGAGCAGAGTCATGAAAAAATACGGAAAGAAGGAAATCACAGAGCTTTTGGACAGCAAAGGCATAGCATATGAAATCAGAGAGCATGCAGCGGTGTTCACCGTTGAAGAGGCGGCAGCCCTGAATCTGCCGTATCCGGAGACAGCGGCGAAAAATCTGTTTCTGCGGGATGATAAGAAAAAGAATTTTTATCTTTTGGTGGCGAGGGACGATGCTTCCGTCAACTTAAAAGAGCTGCGTGAGAAAATCGGTTCAAGGCCGCTTTCGTTTGCGTCACCGCAGCTTTTAGATGAGATCTTGGGGCTGATTCCGGGCTCGGTTACTCCGCTTGGAATTCTCAACGATGAAGAACGCAAGGTTGAGGTTTTGCTGGACTCTGCGTTTGAGGGAAAGCACATTGCGGTGCACCCGAACGAAAACACGGCGACCCTGTGGATGCAGGAAGAGAATCTTGCGGGAATTGTTCGGGAGCACGGCAATAGCTATCGGTATGTGGAATTA
Organism: Firmicutes bacterium UBA6418; assembly: GCA_002439735.1. GTDB lineage: Bacteria > Bacillota > Clostridia > Peptostreptococcales > Anaerovoracaceae > CAG-238. The sequence goes on from DJPG01000142.1 coordinate 1,616, forward strand.
TGATTTTAGTCAGTCCAGAACGCCACAGCTCTAAGCGGTGCTCCGTCGGCGTTCTTCCATTTCAGCGGCAATGCGAAGAACCAGAACAGATCCTTTCCACATTTGTCTAAATTACAGAGATTTTCAATGTTAATCATTTCATGCTCCCGGAAAAGCTTCTTGTGACGCGTCAGGTTTGCATCGGGAATCGGATCCATGCCGATGACATCAAAACCGATGCCTTTCTTCCCCGTGCTCAGGATGAAGTCTAAAACCTCATCGTCGATGCAAGGGTAATCACCGAAATAGCTGTCGCTGCCCCAGCGCTTATCCCAGCCAAGATAAAAGAGCAGGAAGTCGGCGGTTTTTGCTTTTTCAATGTCCGATTTTTCCAGTTCCGCCATAGTGATAGCCTCACCTTCGGCAAGATGCGCACAGTCAACGACCAGCGCTTTTCCGGCGAACTGTTCAATCGGAAGCGCGTCCAGTGTTGTCCTGTCCGCAAACAGATGGGCGGGCGGGTCAACATGCGTTCCGGTATGCGAATACATGGAAAGAAGCGTCTCCTTGAAACCGTCTTTTTCGTAGCTGTTGGCTTGCTTCAGCGCAGGCGGCTCTGTACCCGGATAGACCGGCATATCCTCTGCGATCGTATGTGTTAAGTCTAAGATCCTCATAGATAAGACCTCCCTTCATCATGTTATCTGTATTATACACTGCAAGGCTCCTGTTTATCAAATTTTTCTGATGATTGGCGAGATGCTTTTTTTCGCGAAAGCAAAGAGGACTGCACAAGAACGGGAAATCACCGTTACGGTACAGTCTTCTTTTCGCTTGAGCTTGCTTTGCTGTGCGTGCTTTATTTCCCGATGATATCTTCCATTGCGCGCAGGACGTTGCCGTGCAGGAGCATGTCGATCTGGTCTTCGTTGTAATGCTTGTGCATCGCGTCGATGACCTTATCGAAGCCCGTGTAATCGACCAGCTCTCCGGCTGATTCGATACCGTCGAAGTCGGAGCCGAAACCGACATGCTCGATCCCCGCCTTATCCACCATGTAGCGGATATGGGTAATGATCTGATCGACCGTCGCGTAATCGGAGTCTTTTTTTAAGAAAGAAGACTCAAAGTTGATGCCGACCACGCCGCCGGCTTCGCCGAGCGTCTTGAGCTGATCGTCCGTCAGATTGCGCTTGTGCGGGCAGAGCGCCTTAGCGCAGGAGTGTGTTGCCAGGAATGGTTTTTTGCTGTGGCGCGCCACGTCGTAGAAGCCGCCTTCGGACAGATGGGAAACATCGATGATCATGCCGAGCTCGTTCATTTTGTCAACAACTTCCAGACCGAACGGCGTCAGACCTTGCGCGTTCTGCTGCGGATCGTCATAGCATGGATAGCCCATGGAATTCGGGAATCCCCACAGCAACGTAAGCAGCCGAACGCCCTTATCGTAAACCTCTTGGATTCTTTCAATCTTCCCGTCAACAAAGACGCCGTCCTCGATCGTCAGGAAAGAAGAAAGATAACCATCCTCCGCATTTTTGAGGATATCCGCGGCGCAGTAAGCCGGGCGCAGGATATCTTGATTTTCCTGCAGCTCGGAAATATAGTTTTGATAAATGGACTGAAACAGGTCATAGGGATCCATCGTCTGCATCTCACGGCGCGAAAGATAGATCGCGAAAAACTGTCCCATACCCCCGTGCTCCTTCATCATCTTGAGATTCAAATGCCCCCTGCCGTCGCGCAGCGAGCGGTCTTTGTGACGCCAGCATTCGAGAAGTGTGTCACAATGCATATCTAAAATTTTCATGGATTGATTCATATTGTATACCTCCCGGAATCATTATATAACAGAATCACGGAATAAGCAAAAAAATTCCGAACTTCAAGCGTAAAAAACCTTAGATGTATGGTATACATGGACAAACACAGGAGTTTATGGTAAACTATGCCCAGAGTAAACGTTTAAGTCGAGGCAGGGGGTCGAGGCATGGAGGACGCAATGCACATCATGGAAGAAATTCTGGGGACGGAATACAAGGGTCTGATTTTTATTAACGAAGAGCGAAAAATCGGTTCTTACAGTCGATGTGCAAAAAAGATCACCGGGATTCTTCTGGAACATGAGCAGAAACATCCTGGGGGCAGGATTGAAGAAGGCGATATTGTCGTTATTGCGGACAATGAAATGGGAAATGATGACGAACTGACGGTCGAAAAATTACAGACGATCGGCATTACGGATCGTAAGATCAAGAAAGGCGACGCGTTGATTGCGGTCGGTGTCTATAAGAATAAGAAAATCCGGCCACAATATAAATATACCAAAGGGTATAATCCCAACGGTCGTTTCGAGCTGAGCGTCGATTATCTGGGGTTTGAGATCGCAAGTCGGATTGATTTCGCGCATAACAGCATGGAAATTTCAGTAAATGGTGATGTCTATACGATGCGCTTCTTTGAATCGGTCGGTCACATGGTTGTCATCGATAGCGCGACGGGAAAAGTAAAATTCTTTCAGGCGCGTGGATACGGCTACCGCGGGGAGGAGATCGGAAAGCTACTTTCCGGCAAGCCTTATCTGCCGAAGCTGGACTATGAGACGAGCGGCGAAGCGGGCAGCGAACTGCTGTCGACCATCGGCGCAGAGATTGGAAGCATCCTTTACGGCGATGAAATTCTAGCGGAAATCGAAGACATGTTCGCAGAAGCGGATGGTTGCACGAAAAAAGGCATTTATGAGATCCACAAACGCCCGATATTCTGCGGCTTGACAAGAATCCGCAAGGGTAACGCGCAGGACGGCGTATACCTGATCCTGCAGGACGCCTCCATGCTGGAAGATGTGCGCCGTGAACGCGACGCAATCATTCAAATTCTGGAACAGCGACAAAAAAAGAAGAACCGGCGCAAGACTTACGATTCGGATTTTCATGTGAATGGGATGGATGATTTCATCGGAGAGGATCCGGCGATGATCGAGATCAAGCGATTGGCGTATAAGGCTTCACAGACGAATTTCAATGTGATCATCACCGGCGAAAGCGGAACGGGAAAATCCCATCTGGCGCGAGAGATCCATAAGATGGGAAAAAAAGACGCCCCATTTGTAGAGGTGAACTGCAACGCGATTGCCCCGAGTTTATTTGAAAGTGAACTGTTCGGCTATGTAGCCGGTGCGTTCACCGGTGCGGCCGCAGGTGGCAAAGCTGGATTTTTTGAAGAAGCAAACGGTGGTACGATCTTTTTGGATGAGATTGGTGAAATTCCGCTCAGCATACAGGCAAAACTACTGCATGTCCTGCAGAACAAGCGTATTTATCGCGTTGGTTCCTCTAAGCCGATCGATGTGGATGTCCGCGTGATCACGGCGACCAACCGCAATCTGGAGGAGGAGGTTCACAAAGGCAATTTCCGGCAGGATCTCTACTACCGTATCAATGTGTTTCCAATCTGCATTCCGCCGCTGCGGCAGCGCAAGGGAGACCTGTATATCCTGATCAATTCGGTACTCGATGATATCTGCAAACGCTATCATATGAAGCATATGCTGCTTTCCGAGGAGGCACTGCAGAAGATGCTGAATTACAGTTGGCCAGGCAACGTACGGGAACTGGAAAATGTCATGGAACGCGCAGTCACGATTTGTGATTCGCCGTTGATCTATTCGGAACATATTCTGATTGAAGCAGAAACCAAACGGAGAATGACGCTTAAAGAGCAGTTGGAGCGGGAGGAGTGCCGGATTATTACGGAAACTCTGGCGAATAAACGATACAAAAGACGGGAGACCATGGAAGAACTGGGGCTGTCCAAGAGCGTTTTTTACGAAAAGCTGAAAAAATATCAGCTTGGCGAAGAATAAAAAAGAAGCAAAGTCAAGAAAAGCGCCGGCGTAATGCCGGCGCTTTCGCTTGACCTTATGATTTTACGGAAATTTCCCCTAGCTTCTATCTTCGGTAAATGCGAACCGGACGCAGCGAAAGACGGGCAAGAATATCGTTCTTGTTTGTACCTGCCAGTGTCGAGGCCTCCTGAATTGTCATTTCATTTATACCGCTGCCGTAGATGGTTGCCCAGTCCCCTTCGGCAATATCGGAAATTTCGGTCACGTCAGCCATAACCTGATCCATGCAGAGCACGCCGACCAGTGGGCATTTCACGCCGCGGATGGTAACATAGCCTTTATCACGCAGATTTCGCGGATAACCATCCGCATAGCCGAACGGCAAGGTTGCGATGACGGAATCGCGCGGAGCTTTCCAAAGGTAATCGTAGCTGACCCCATCACCGGCTTTGATGTGATGGAGCTGCGAGACAGCGGCCTTAAAAGTCAAAATCTGCTCGACCGGAACGAAACCTTTGTGGAAGCCGCGCATACCGTAGATCAGTGCGCCGACCCGAACCATGTTCAACCGGAACTGCGGATCATCGACGGTGGCAATGCTGTCAGCCAGGTGGTAATAACGGAACGTGATGCTGTCTTCCTTGAGACGATCCGCGATGTTTGCAAACAACCGGTATTGCTTGTCGTTTTCTTCGTCGTTGACCAATGCCAGATGAGAAAAAAGTCCTTCGGCGTCGATGTACGGAAGCGCGGTGATCGCGCGGATCGTCTGCACGGTCTGTTCACAGTCCCTCGCGTCCAGCCCAAGGCGGTGAAAACCGGTATCCAGCTTGATGTGTACCTTTGCTTTTTTGCTTGCCTCTTCGGCCAGAGCGTTCAGGATCTGTGCCTGCCGCAGGCTGAAGATGGTGGCGGTGATATCATGCTCGACAACATGCCGAAGATATTTATCCGGCGTGTGACCCATGATAAAGACCGGATAGTCCGGATATTCTTTTTTGATCTCCACGGCTTCTGAGAGCGTTGCCACCGAGAGGTAGTCCGCGCTGCTTTCCATCAGTGTCCGAGCGACGCCGACCGCGCCATGCCCATAAGCATTGGCCTTCACCACGGCCGTGATGGCAGTATCCGAACCGACTAGCTTGCGAATCAGTCGCATATTTTGGGCAAGTTTGCCAAGGTCGATTTCAACGACCGTGTCTCTGAGAACTTCCTGTTTCATCATTCGATTTCCACCTCCATGATTTTGAGTACAGCGAGCACTTCCGCAAGAATACCGGTGCGGATGCAGCCTTCATCCGGATTGAGGATCGCGGAGTGCAGTGCCTGCACCGGTGTACCCGGCGTATGGCAGCCGAGATTAAAATACAGACCCTTGGCGGCGTGGCAGAAATAAGCGAAATCATCCGCGCCGAGGCTGGATGTCGGGTCTATCATCACGTGCGCATCGCCGAGTTTTTCGCGGCAGACCTCGGATACCGTATCCAACAGCTCTCGGTTGTTGATCAGAGTCGGATAGCTGTCGGTATAATCCACGACACAGGATGCGCCATAGGCCTTGGCGATGTCGCTGCAGAGCTCTGCCAGCTGTTTTTTGATAAAGTCACGGTTTTTCATGTCGAGCACACGGATGATGCCGGTAAAAACGGTTTCGTCCGGGATGATGTTTCCAGCCGTACCGCTGTGAAAGGAGCCGACGGTGATCAGTGCTGCGTCTACAGGCTGTAGCCGACGGGTCAGGATGCTCTGCAGGGAACTTACCATGGTGCAGGCTGGCAGAAGCGGATCAATGCCGGTGGATGGGTGAGCGCCATGACAGGATTTTCCTTTGACAGTGACGGTAAACATGGTAGATGCCGCGTTCATGCAGCTCGGAATAAATTTCAGACATCCGACTTCTACGGATGGTTCAATATGCAGACCGATCACAGACTCAACGTGCGGATCTTCAAGGCAGCCTTCCTCGATCATATCCTTTGCGCCGCCGCGGGTTTCCTCGGCCGGCTCGAACAGGCAGACCACAGACTGTGGCAGATCCTCCTGCAGAGCCTTGAGAACCGAAGCACTGCCGAGCAGGATGGAGGTGTGGATATCGTGTCCGCAGGCGTGCATCACACCATCGTTTTGCGATTTGAACGGAACTGCGGTTCGCTCGCGGATCGGAAGCGCGTCGATATCCGCACGGATAGCGACCGCCTGCCTGCTTGTCTTTCCTGCGATGACAGCCTTGACGCCGTGACCGGCGATCTCGGCGCGGTATGGAATTCCGAGTTGATCCAGTTCGGAACGAATCCGCGCAGAGGTCTGCACTTCCTGTTCACCAAGCTCCGGATTTTGGTGAATGCTTCTGCGGATGGCGATACTTTTCGGAGCGGCAGCATCAACCAACGTTTTGATTTTATCGTAGCTTATTTTCATATACAGCAGCCTCCTTGACTTTCGGTTTGTTTTGCGTTATATTCTAACTATTATAACAGATTATCGATGCAAAAAGTGTGCCGAGAGGAGAAAAAATGGATAAAATGAAGATCGCTGTGGGTCTGATCATCATCGTGCTGTCGTTTGTGTACATCATCAAAAACAAAGAGACTATGCTGAACCATCTGCTGAAAAAGAGCGCGGAGGATTACGAAAAGCAGCAGAGAATCAAACAAAAGGCGCGGGATGTTGTAGATGGCAAAGCAGATGCGTTCGACACGCTGGCAGATGCCGTGAAGCCGGTCATCGAGGATGTCAAGCAGCGACAGAAGCCGCAGTAAAACCGGGTGACACGGTGCGTGCTTTCGATTCGAAAGCCTAAAAAACGAAAAGAAAAAAGCCCTTTTGACGGAAGAGGGCTTTTATAATTTCCGGTGTTTTTTCGTTCGATCAGTGGAAGGTTTCCAATAAACCGACGATGATGGCGAGCGGCGTGGAGCAGTTCAGGAGGAGCAGAACGTCCAAACAGGCATAGGCAAAGGCGACGTATTTCCATTTGCGACCATAACCCGGGATTTCTTTATAGGAACGATAGACGACAAAACGATCCGCGTCGCCGATGGCCGCTTCCCGTTCTTTGAGCAGATCATAAAACTGCTTGTGCTCGATGGCGTTGATTTTACCATCGCGAAAGAACGGAATGAAAAAGATCGCTTTCCTCTTGTCAGCGGCATCCTCTTTTCGCGCGAAGAAACGAATCCCTCTTTTGTCAAAGAAAACCGCTTTCGCGTCTTCGAAGTGGAACTCCTTTTTTGCGCGTGTAAGCCGGTTGTGATAGACGGCTTTTTCGCTGTTGAATTCCGTGTAGCAGACCTTATGACCGTTTGAGAGCAGAAGCCAGAATGCGAAAAACACCGCATTGACGAGAAGCTCCAGCGGAAGATTGAGCTTGTCGGCATAGCCCTCGACCTGATAGATGACAAGTTGGATATCCATGATGGAACGAAGGATCAGATAAAAGGCGCAGAGGTAAAAAAACAGTTGCTTCGGCACGTTTGTGTAGGTATAGGTCAGTTTTTTCATTCGTATTCTCCTCTTTCCTAAGTTTTTTTCGAGAGTTGCTCTGCTTGTTTGCGCGGATGCTTCACTTTGTAGTTGCAAAACAATCCCATTATATCATAATTTATAGCAAGAAGCAAAATTTATGCCGTAAAAGAAAGCATGAAATTTTCGGGGTTTTCTTTGTGATTTCCCTGTTTTTTGCGTAAACAAGTCGAAAAAAAGTCCTAAAATCCGGACTTGAGATCCGAAAAACAGGACAATGAAAGAAAAAGTACCGAATTGTGAAGAAAGGATGAGGAGCTTGTGTTTTTTCGTATAAGCGAAAAGGTACGCGTGAAAGCATTGAATTCAGCGGATATTCTGCGTCAAAACAGCGTGCGTTCGGTCTTTGCGGCTTTCTTGGCATATAAATTGCAATTATCTGACTTCGTCATAATAAAAATTTGTCGGAATTATACGAAAAGGAGGAACGATATTATGATGAACTATATCTGGGTCGGATTTGTTGTAATTGCGGTTATCGCAGGCGCTTTTACCGGCACAATGGAAGCTATTTTGAACAACATCATTGATTTCGCGGGAACGGCCGTAGACATCGCGATCGGATTGATCGGTATCATGGCATTCTTCTGCGGACTGATGAGAGTGATGCAGGAATCCGGTATCTGCGATAAGCTCGCAAAGGCGATTGCGCCGGTTATGAGCAAATTATTTCCGGAAGTTCCAAAGGAACATCCTGCAATGTCCGCGATGGCACTTTGGATCGCAGCGAATGTGCTGGGTATCGGCAACGCCGCAACCCCGTTCGGTCTGAAGGCTATGCGTGAATTGCAAACGCTGAACCCTACCAAGAGCATCGCGACCAATGCGCAGTGCATGATGCTCGCGATCGGAACCACTTCCGTAACGTTGCTTCCGGTTACCGTAATCGGTCTGCGGGCCGCTGTACAGAAAGACGGCGCAGCTGAGATCATCGTTCCGGTTATCATCGCAACCACGATTTCTACCATTGTTGGGATCGTATTTACTTTGATCTTCCAGAAGACAAAGAGATGGAAATGGGAAAACGTAATCGAAAGAGAAATCGCAGCCGGAACATTAGAGCTGAACGAACACTATCAGGGAGATAACCCGATCGTGCTTCCGGAAGGCTATGTTTGCAAGTTTGCGGAAGAAGAAGAATAGGAGGTGCTGCAAATGACATTTTCAACCGTAATCACCGCCATATCCAATTGGGCGATTCCGCTGGTCGTAGCTATTGTATGCCTTTGGGCTATCCTCAAGAAGGTTCCGGTATATTCCGTATTTACAGATGGAGCAAAGGAAGGCTTCTCCACCGCTGTTATGATCATCCCATACCTGACGGCTATGCTGTGCGCGATCGGTATGTTCCGTGCATCCGGCGCTATGGACTGGCTGTGCGCGATTCTGGATCCGGTAACCAGCCTGATCGGCTGCCCGCCGGAAATTCTGCCGCAGGCGATCATGAGATCGCTTTCCGGTGGCGGCGCAGAAGGTATGCTCGCTGACCTGCTTGCACAGTACGGTACACAGTCCAAGATCGGTCGTATCGCCTCTATCGCGCAGGGCTCTACAGAGACTACCTTCTACATCGTTGCGGTATACATGGGTTCTGTAGGCGTTTCCAACGCGAGACACTCCATCGCAGCAGGTCTTTTGGGCGATTTGGCTTCCTTGCTTGCCTCGATCGCGATCGTAAACATTATGTGGTTCTAAGCACATAAAATATTTTGGAGGAGATAAAACCAATGATATATCCTAAAAAACTGGAAAAAGGTTCAACGATCGGAATCATCTGCCCGAGCTCTCCGATTTCCGCGGAACGCGAAGCACAATGTGTAAGTGCGCTGGAAGCGATGGGCTTTCAGGTAAAAAAGGCTGACAATCTGACCAGCAATTATGCCGGCTATATGGCAGGCACAGGTGAAGAAAGAGCAGCCTGGATCAACAGGATGTTTGCTGACAAAGATGTGGATGCAATCTTCTGTGTCAGAGGTGGCGATGGTGGTTCCCGTGTGATCAGACATCTGGATCTGGATATCATCAGGAGCAATCCGAAAATCTTTGTAGGATACAGTGATGTCACATGCCTGCATATGCTGTTCAATCAGAAGTGCGACCTGGTTACGTTCCATGGACCGATGGTATCATCCAACATGGTAGACGCCTTTGATGATGACACCAGGAACGCGTTTTTTGACGCACTGACCGCAGAGGAAACTTACGAATTCAAGAATCCTGCAGAGCAGCCGCTTGAGGTTCTCAAGAGTGGCAAGGCGACCGGTCCGGTCATCGGGGGGAATCTTTCACTGATCTCGGCAGCTGTCGGCACACCAAGTGAAATGGACGCGGAGGGTAAGATCATCTTCGTGGAAGAAGTCGATGAACCGCTCACCAAGATTGAAAAATGGACCTATCAGCTGAAGCTGGCAGGCGTTTTCGACAAGTGCAAGGGCGTTCTGCTTGGACAGTTCACGGATGTTTCCAATAAATATCAGCCGGCGTACGATGTAAAGGAATTATACGAAGATCTGCTTGCGGAATATGATATTCCGATTATGTATAACGTACAGTCCGGACACGGCGACAAGATCATCACGATCCCGTTCGGCGCGGAATGCACGATGAATACAGAAGATCAGACGATCGTTTTCAAGGTGGAAAGATAAACAATCCATCCAAAGACAGACACTACCCGCAGCCTGCGCGTCAGACTTCTTGTCCGATGCGCAGGCTGTGAAATAAATAAGAAGGAGAATGGCACATGATTTGTGATAACATTCGCATATCAGAGGATGGAAAGCACCTGCTTTTTGCCGGCCAGGATGTTGTGGATCTGGCAAAGAAATACGGAACACCGCTCTATCTGATGGACGAGGATAAGATTCGTGAAAAATGCAGATTGTACAAAAATGCGTTAAACAAATATTACGGTGAAAAGGCGAAGCCGCTCTATGCTTCCAAGGCTAACTGCTTCAAGCGGCTTTATGAGATCATGACCGAGGAGAAAATGGGCATCGACGTGGTATCCTCCGGCGAGATCTACACAGCGCTGCAGGCTGGATACGATATCCGGAACGCATATTTTCACAGCAACAACAAGACGGACTGGGACATCAAATACGCCATGGAAAACAACATCGGCTATTTCGTCGCGGATAATACCGAGGAAATTGATGCGATCGACAAGGAAGCAAAGATCCAGGGTAAGGTGCAGAAGGTTCTGCTGAGACTGACCCCGGGAATCGACACCCATACTTTTGAAGCGGTTTCGACCGGTAAGGTGGATTCCAAGTTCGGACAGGCCATTGAGACCGGTCAGGCAGAAGAGATCACCAGACATACACTTGACAAGAAGAATGTTTCTCTTGAGGGATTCCACTGCCATCTGGGGTCCCAGATCTTTGCGGAAGATGTCTTTGAGCGCGGTGCGGTCATCATGCTTGAATTTATCGCCGCGATGCATAAAAAGTATGGATTTGAATGCAGACAATTAGACCTGGGCGGCGGATTCGGCGTCAGATACGTAGAATCCGACCCGGTGCTTGATATTGATAAAAGGATCGGTGAGATTGCGGAAGTCGTTAAAGCGACCTGCGCGAAGCTCGGACTGGAAATGCCGGAGATCCGCATGGAACCGGGCAGATCCATCGTTGCCGACGCAGGTATGGTGTTGTACACAGTTGGAACCGTAAAGAAGATCCCGGGATACAAGAATTATGTGTCCGTCGACGGCGGCATGACGGATTCCCCGCGTTACGCACTTTATAAATCCAAGTACACATGCTATGTAGCGAACAAGATGGATGAAAAGGCTGATTTTGAGGCTTCCATTGTCGGAAGATGCTGTGAGTCCGGGGATATCATCCAGGAGCATGTCATGATGCCGTCCTCGGTACAGCGATATGATATTATTGCTGTCTGTACGACAGGTGCGTACCATTACTCTATGGCGTCCAATTACAACCGCCTTCCGAAGCCGGCGACCGTAATGCTGCGCGGCGGAAACGAAAATTATATTGCGGTAAAAGCACAGTCCTTTGCGGATCTGGTTCGCAACGAGTTGTAATATACCAAACCTATCGAAAGAGAAAAAAGACGGACAATGGGGAGACGCTGTGCTCCCCATTTTGCGTTAAAACAGCAGGGCGCTTGACAAAAGTCGGGATCCGTGCAATACTTGCAGACAGAATAGGGCTGCATAAAATCGCGCAGTCAAGGGATGCGCCGAAATAGATGAAAAGGTTGTTTTGCAGTAGAGGCTTAAAGAAACAATGAAAGATAGACAACAAAGTATCATAAACGAAAACATTTCACCTAGTAAAACCGTCCTTCTGCTTGCTTGGCCGGCGATTCTGGAACAGATTATGCAAACGATGGTCAGCTATGTGGATATGGCCATGGTTGGCAGTATGGGCGTCAATGCCGCAGCATCGGTAACAGTCAATACAAGCCTGCTGTGGATGATCAACGGCATCATTTTTGGTCCGGCGACCGGCTTTTCCATTTTGACAGCGACGGCGGTCGGGCAGGAAGATTATGAAAAAGTAAAAAAGATTATGCGACAGGCGATGCTCGTTATCGGAATTTTAGGTATCGGTATGGTGCTTTTGATCGAAACTGTCGCGCAATTTTTCGCGAAATGGATGGGTGCGGAAGCGGCAATCATTCCGGATGCGCGTGCTTATCTGATGATCATCGGATTCGGGGTTCCCTTTCAAATCCTGCTTGCGATCTGCAGCGGAATTGTCCGTGGTATCGGGGATACCAAGACGCCGATGATTTACAATATTTCTTTTAATATCATCAACATTGCGTTGAATTATCTGCTGATTTATCCTGTCGGAAGCGTGAAACTGATGGGACTTACTGTGAAAACGATGGGTCTCGGTCTTGGCGTACGGGGTGCAGCCCTTGGCACAATGGGCGGAGCAGCGGTGGCGGGGCTGCTGATGCTGCGAGTGTTGTTTTCCAAACGGCGCGGAATTTCAATTACCGTGCGAGGCGACTACCGCATACAGCGACCCATTATACGGCAGATGCTGGATCTGAGCACGCCATTGGTGTTCGAGCGAGTCAGTACCTGCCTTGGACAGACCTTGACGGCGGCATTGGCAACCGGGCTTGGAACTACAGCGTTGGCGGCACACCAACTCGCAAATACCGGAGAATCGATCTGTTATATGCCGGCGTTTGGCTTCAGTGTTGCGGTCACGACGCTGGTGGCACAGTCCGTAGGTGCCGGACGTGAGGACTTGAAGCGGGAGTACGCAAGGTTATGTATGATCTATGACATACTGATCATGTGCATCATGGCGGCTTTGATGTATGTGTTCGCACCGCAGCTGATGGGATTTTTTATCGCTGACGCGGCGGTCATCAAAGCCGGAGCTACCCTGCTGCGCATTCAAACCTTCGCAGAACCGTGCCTGGCGATCAACTATATCGCCACCGGCATCATGAAAGGTGAAGGCGATGCTAAATGGCCGTTTTTGATTGCCATGATTGGGATATGGGTGGTCAGACTGCCGTTATCCTTCCTCTTCGTCAAGGGATTCGGACTGGGACTGGAGTTCCTGTGGGTTGCGATGGCCTGTGACTGGTTTTCGCGCGCGGCTTTGTGTTGGATCCGCTTAAAAAAGAACAGAAGGAGCGAATACATATGAAATTTACAAAGATGCAGGGTGCGGGAAACGATTTCCTCGTGATTAATAACATCGAAGAAAGGATCCCGCAGACGAAATTTTCCTTATTGGCCAAAACGCTCTGCACGCGCAGAATGTCCATCGGAGCCGATGGCATGATGATCGTGGATCATCCGCAGAACGGTGGCGATTACCGGATGCATTTTTATAACGCGGACGGAAGCCGCGGTGAAATGTGCGGAAACGGTGCGCGCTGTATCGCCAGATACGGTTATGAAAAGGGGCTGGCAGGCGAAACGCAGCGGGTAGAGACCACGGCCGGCCTGGTCATCGGACAGCGCCGGGACAAGCGGATGTACACCGTGCGCCTGAACGATATTACAAAGTTTGAGCAAAATGTGATCATGCAGATCGACGGCAAAGCTGTGCCGTGCGATTATCTGGAGCTTGGCGATCCCGGTCTGCCGCACGCTGTCGTGATGCTGGACGATGGCTGGGAGATGACGCAGGACGCATTGCGCGATTTGGGAAAAAAAGCACGTGCCAATGCGGCTTTTCCGAAGGGCGCCAATGTGAATTTCTGCCGGGTGGTCGGGGAGAATGAAGTGGAAGAACTGACCTACGAACGCGGTGTCGAAGATTTTACGCTGGCCTGCGGGACAGGAACCGGCTCCGTCGTCGCATCCCTGATGCGCAGGGGGCTTGTCAGCGGCGAGAATACCCGCGTACATGTGCCGGGCGGCGAACTGTTCATCACGTTGAACGTGGATCCGCAGACGCAGGAGATCAAGGACATCTACCTGACCGGTTCGACCAATATTGTCGCCGAGGGAGAAGTCTGCGACGAGGATCTGGTGCTTTGAACATGCACGGCAAAAAATGCTTGCTTTTTGCTGTGGATGTAGTATAATAACTAAGTACGAGTTCGCTCGTGCGGATCTCTGCGACGAGAATGCGGGAGGAGCCGGATCGGCACAGCCTGCAGAGAGCGTCGCCATATAGTCCATAGGGAGGTGACAGAATGACAAATTATGAAGTTATGTTCATTATCGATGCTGCTTTGGAAGACGAAAAGAAGGATGCAACCGTAGAAACGGTACAGTCCATCATCGCATCTGACGGTGAAGTTGAAAAAGTAGACGTTTGGGGAATGAGAAAGCTTGCATATCCGATCGACAAAAAAGCCGAAGGATATTATGTAGTCGTTGACTTCAAAGGCAATCCGACATTACCGAAGGAACTTGACAGAAGACTCAAGATTTCCGACAACGTTATCAGACACATCATCATCAACAATGATGCACAGTAGGAACGAGGTGCAAGCATGAACAGTGTAGTATTGATCGGGAGACTGACCCGGGATCCGGAAGTCCGCTATTCTGCCGGAACGCAGATGGCAATCTGCAGGTTCGCGGTAGCGATCGACAGACCGCCGAGACAGAACGGCGAAAAGCAGGCAGACTTTCCGAATGTTGTCGTATTCGGCAAACAGGCCGAGAACTGCGAACGCTTCCTCGCAAAAGGAAGACTGGTAGGCGTTCAGGGAAGGATCCAGACCGGCAGTTATACCAACAAGGACGGCGCAACTGTTTACACCACGGAAGTCGTAGCTGACAGAGTAGAATTTTTAGAATGGGGCGACAGACCTGCAGGCGGCCAAGGCGGCGGCATGAGAGCGCAGGCACAGGAGGCTGCACCGAAATTCGATGCGGCACCGGAAGGATTCTCCGCGATTGACGAAGATATCCCGTTCTAAAAGAAAGGAGATAAGAACTATGATGGATAAGAGACGCGGCGGTGGCATGAGAAGAAAAAAAGTATGCCAATTCTGCGCTGACAAGACAGAAAAAATCGATTATAAGGACACCGAAAAGTTAAAGAGATACGTGACCGAAAGAGGTAAGATCCTGCCGAAGAGAATCACAGGTACTTGCGCAATGCACCAGAGAGAAGTAACCACAGCGATCAAGAGAGCAAGAATCGTTGCACTGCTTCCTTACGTTGCAGACTAATCAGATCGAAACCTTGCGGAGAGCTTCGGCTCTCTGCAGACTGCGATTTGTTAGCTCAGCTGGGAGAGCACTTGGGTGACAACCAAGAGGTCGGCAGTTCGAGCCTGCCACAAATCACCAAATTGAAAAAGAGCGTTGACATGAGCGGAACTTCCTGCAAAATGCGGCGCTCTTTTTTGTGCGGATGATCCGAGATCGCAAAAGTCTGAAAAACAGGAGCGGTTTCCGAGAAAACGGACAGGCGAAAAACATTTTTGGGAGAATCTTCAAGCCGAAGCATGTGCAGAGAGGATCCGCAGATTCTAAAAATCTTAACAAGAATTGAATTTGCAAGCGCAAGAGGAGACTGCTTGAAAAAAGTTCACAAACCGAAGCGGATGCTTATTTTTGGAACGAAAATTGCTTTTATATAAAAAAGAGTACTCTAAAAACCAAAAGCGATAGTTTGATTTTTGAACGAAAGACGAGGAAAGATAAAATGAAAAAGAAGATGCTCAGTGTACTTCTTATCTTAACTATGGTCCTGACGGCTTGCTTCAGCATGTCCGGCGTTGCATTCGCAGGCGACCAGATGAACCGTGTCAACCTGTCGGTAAGCGTTGACGGAAAAGATGCGGTAACCGTAAAGGCGTACAACGCGTCCTACACCTACAACTTATACGTAAATATGAATGATTTCTGCAATGCGCTGAATGGTACCGCAAAGCAGATGGATATCAAATACGATGCCGAAAAGGAAGCTTGGATCGTGACGACCGGAACAGCTTATGTACCGGCAGGCGGCGAAAATGAAAAATTCGATGTCACCTACACGCAGGATCCGACATCCGGAGATGATGACATTTCCTTAGACGCACCGACTTTCTACATTGACGGTTCCAGACAGGAATACCGTATCTACGCAAAGGATGGCGTGGCATATATGAAGCTGGTCGACCTCGGATTGGTATTCGGCATTACGACCGAATTAAAGTCTCAGACAAAGCTTGACGTAAACACCAAAAAAGATTTCCGGATCGATATCAAGCATCTGGACGAGAACGGTTATTTCAGCTTCCTGCACGGCAGCCTGCTGGGCAACGCGGATACCGGTGAAGTGCTGTACGCATGCAAGGAAGACGTGGCAACCCAGATCGCGTCCACTTCCAAGCTGATGACTTACCTGCTGGTACAGGAAGCCATCGACGCAGGCAAGCTTTCTCTGGATGCAAAGGTTGTTCTTTCTCAGAATGTGATCGAAGAAGCAAACTCGGAAGACTCCACTTCCACTTTCCGCAACAATTTCAAACTCGGGCAGGAAGTTACCGTGCATGATCTGCTGGCAGGCATGCTGCTTCCGTCTGCGAACGAATGCGCGACTGCACTGGCTGAAGCCGTTGGCGGAACCGAAGCCAAGTTTGTCAAGTTGATGAACCAGAGAGCGGCGAAAATGGGTCTGAAGAGCGCGAAATTCTACAATCCGCACGGATTGCCGAATTACGATGCGAGCGCCGTGACTGCGAAGAGACAGAACACGATGAGCGCAAGCGACATGTTTAAGCTGGTTTCTTACCTGCTCAACAACTATGAAGAAGAACTCACTTACTTCACGTCCAAAACATCTATCGATATTCCGACCGTAGGCGAGGGTGCAAAAGCGAACTGCACTTACGCGACGCTGATCTACAACATGGGCGTAACCGGACTGAAGACCGGCACGACGAACCGTTCCGGCGCTTGCATCGTGACGGTGATCCCGGTAGAAAACAACGGCAAGACGCAGAATCTGGTATCGGTTATCTTCGGTGCGGAAAACAATCAGGAACGTTACGAAAAGAGCATGATGCTGCTCAAATACGGAC
>DJPG01000071.1:0-167 GCA_002439735.1 Firmicutes bacterium UBA6418
AATCAGTATCTGGGCGGCGATACGACCTTGGCATGCTCAGCAGAGACCCAGGGCAAGATTGACCGCAAGGTTTCGGAATTGATTC
Source organism: Firmicutes bacterium UBA6418 (assembly GCA_002439735.1). Lineage (GTDB taxonomy): Bacteria > Bacillota > Clostridia > Peptostreptococcales > Anaerovoracaceae > CAG-238. Next base: position 86 of record DJPG01000071.1, read on the forward strand.
ATACCGAGCATAAAAAGGCGAAGGATATCCTGCTCGCGAACCGTGGTAAACTGGATGAGATTGCCAAGTATCTCTACGAAAA
>DJPG01000071.1:250-5143 GCA_002439735.1 Firmicutes bacterium UBA6418
GAAGCCGGAGGCGTAAAGCATAAAAAAAGAAATATACCGCATCGGGAAGCGGCAAGTCATGCTTCTGGTGCGGTATTTTCATTCTGCCTCGTCAGCATAGACATGCAAAAAAGCTTTTCCTTCGAGCCGGCGATGCTGCGCACGCAAAATTCACGCAAAAGTCGGCGAAAGCCCTTGAAACAAACTACAATTTAGTATACAATAAGTAATAATATTTTTTGTTAAAGATACATTGCGATAAATAAGACAAAAGTGAGGAGACAAACTATGGCGTTTTACTTCAAAGAACCATCCAGAACTTTTAACGAGTATCTGCTGGTACCGGGCTACTCCGGTAAAAACTGCAGGGTCGAGGCGGTTTCCCTTGCCACCCCGGTTACAAAATTCAAGAAAGGGGAAGAACCTGAGATCACGATGAACATTCCATTGGTATCTGCTGTCATGCAGGCCGTTTCCGACGATAACATGGCGGTCGCGCTGGCAAAGGAAGGTGGAATTTCTTTTATATTCGGCTCGCAGTCGATTGAGAATCAGGCTGCGATGGTGCGCAGAGTCAAAGCACATAAGGCAGGTTTTGTAACCAGCGATTCCAATCTGCGTCCGGATCAGACGCTCAAGGACGTGCTCGAACTGAAGGCACGCAAAGGACACAGTACAATCGCTATCACCGATGACGGCACGGCGGAGGGAAAGATCCTCGGCCTGGTAACCAGCCGTGACTACCGGGTGAGCAGAATGTCGCCGGATACACCGATCCGGGAGTTTATGACACCGTTTGAAAAGCTGGTATACGGCCATGCGGGCATCAGTCTGAGTGAGGCGAACGACATCCTCTGGGACAACAAGCTGAACGCGTTACCGATCATTGATGAAAACCAGAGACTGACGCACTTTGTTTTCCGCAAAGACTACGATTCACACAAGTCCAACCCGAATGAACTTCTGGACGAGCATAAGCGTTATGTGGTCGGCGCTGGCGTGAATACGCGTGACTACGCAGAACGAATCCCGGCGCTGGTGGAGGCCGGCGTGGATGTGCTCTGCATCGACAGCTCCGAGGGCTATAGTGAGTGGCAGGCGGATACGATCCGCTGGGTACGCGAAAAATACGGCGATACCGTGAAAATCGGCGCAGGTAATGTCGTTGACGGTGAGGGCTTTCGCTATCTGGCGGAGGTCGGTGCGGATTTTGTTAAAATCGGCATCGGCGGCGGTTCCATCTGCATCACACGGGAACAAAAAGGGATCGGACGCGGACAGGCGACCGCTGTCATTGAGGTGGCGGCGGCACGTGATGAATACTTCAAAGCCACCGGCGTCTACGTGCCGATCTGCTCTGACGGCGGTATCGTCTACGACCACCATATGACACTGGCACTGGCGATGGGCGCGGATTTCATCATGCTGGGCAGATATTTCGCGCGGTTTGATGAATCCCCAACCAACAAGCTGAACATCAACGGCAATTATGTCAAAGAATATTGGGGTGAAGGCTCGAATCGCGCACGAAACTGGCAGCGCTACGATCTGGGTGGCGATCCGCGCATGAAATTCGAGGAAGGCGTGGACTCCTACGTGCCATACGCAGGTTCTCTGCACGACAACGTCAACCTTTCCCTGACCAAGGTCAAATCGACCATGTGTAACTGCGGCGCACTTTCCATCAAAGAACTGCAGGAAAAAGCAAAGCTGACACTGGTTTCCGCGACCTCCATCGTAGAGGGCGGCGCACACGACGTCATCCTCAAGGATGCGTCCGGTAACGTGATTAAATAAAGAAGGAAGAATCTATGAGACAAAATATCATCGTTTTGGACTTCGGCGGGCAGTACAACCAGCTGATCGCACGCCGGGTTCGTGAGTGTAACGTGTACTGTGAGGTACACCCGTATACTCTTGACATCGAAACATTAAAGCAAATGGCACCGTCCGGCATTATTCTCACCGGCGGTCCGAACAGCGTATATGGGGAGGACTCCCCGCAATGCAATCCGGAGGTTTTCAAGCTTGGCATTCCGGTGCTCGGAATCTGCTACGGCGCGCAGCTTCTGGCATACCAGCTGGGCGGCAAGGTGGCAACCGCGCCGGTCAGCGAATATGGGAGGACGGAAGTTACAATCGACGATCGCAGCGGCCTTTTGGAAGGCCTTGGAATGGGCGCTTCGGAGACGACCGGAAGCAGCACGCCCGGCAATACCATCATGTGGATGAGCCATACCGACTACATCGAAAGCATCCCGCCGGGTTTCAAGGTGACTGCGCATACGCCGGTTTGTCCGACCGCTGCCATGGAAAATCCGCAAGCCGGGTTCTATGCGACCCAGTTCCATCCGGAAGTCATGCATTCCGTGGAAGGCTTTCGGGTTCTGCGGAATTTCGTGCTGAAAATTTGCGGCTGTAAGGGTGACTGGAAGATGGACAGCTTCGTGGAAACGACGATTCATGAGATCCGGGAAAAAGTTGGCGGCGGCAAAGTGCTTTGTGCTTTGTCAGGCGGCGTGGACTCTTCCGTTGCGGCAGTGCTGTTGTCAAAGGCTGTCGGCAAACAGTTGACCTGCGTCTTTGTCGATCATGGTCTGCTGCGCAAAAATGAGGGCGACGAGGTCGAAGCTGTTTTCGGCCCGAACGGTCCGTATGATCTGAACTTTATCCGCGTGAACGCGCAGGAACGCTTTTACGAGAAGCTTGCCGGCGTAACTGAGCCGGAAGCAAAGCGTAAAATCATCGGCGAGGAGTTCATTCGTGTCTTTGAAGAGGAAGCAAAAAAGATCGGCGCGGTAGATTTTTTGGTGCAGGGAACGATCTATCCGGATGTCATCGAGTCCGGACTCGGCAAATCCGCCGTTATCAAATCTCATCATAATGTCGGAGGCCTGCCGGATCATGTGGACTTTAAGGAGATCATCGAGCCGCTGCGTATGCTGTTCAAGGACGAGGTGCGCCGTGCGGGACTGGAGCTCGGGATCCCGGAATATCTGGTGTTCCGTCAGCCGTTCCCGGGTCCGGGACTCGGTATCCGCATCATCGGCGAAGTGACCGCCGAGAAGGTCAGGATTGTGCAGGATGCGGACTACATCTACCGCGAAGAGATCGCCCGCGCGATGAGCGAGGGTAAAATCCCGCAGTATGGCCAACCGGGTACACTCGGCCAATATTTCGCGGCGCTGACCAATATGCGTTCTGTCGGCGTCATGGGCGACTTTCGCACCTATGATTACGCCATCGCGCTGCGTGCCGTCACTACAAGTGATTTCATGACCGCCGAAGCAGCCCACCTGCCATGGGATCTGCTCGACCGCGTCACGACACGCATTGTCAACGAAGTCGACCATGTCAACCGCGTCATGTACGACTGCACCGGCAAGCCACCTGGAACGATTGAGTTTGAATGAGTTCAAAAGCTCGCAAAGCCTGGCAAATGGGCATTTGCGAGCTTTTTTGTTGCATGCGGAACTTAAGCCTCTGGTGAGTCGTCCGGACTGTCATCGGGGTCGCGCTCCGGCATAGAGTCGGAATCAAAGCCGACTGATTCCAACTCCGAAATCATGTCCACGAATTCTTCAAAGTCCTCGCAAATGCTGTTGACAAAGTCGTACAGCACCGGTTCCTGAAACTGGTAACGCGACAGTGGCGTCACTGCATGTCCGGCATCGGAAGTCATCAGTTCCCGTTCCAACGTGCGCAGATTGCTCCGCGAGTTAGAGGAAAGCAGGATTTGCCCGTTATCCGCGAAATAAAATACGCCGAACACATCATCGCTCAGACGGAAGACGCGCTTGCTGACGTGATTGTTATGCGGATAAAAAATCATAAACAAACGACCGTTTTCGTGCTCGGTCAGCATAGAATTTTCCAGCCGGCTCGTAAAAGTCAACGCGGCATCTGCATATTGCGGAGGACAGTCAAACACGGTGACGAACTCCGGACGATCTGTGATCATAGATGCTTCCGAAGATGAAATACGGAACGAAGAAACACGCTCGTAGTCGACGACCTTGAGATGTTCGAGTGTGACCTGCACCACTAAGAGAAAAAATTTACCGTCATATTCAATCAGAGATTCGCAGAGGTATTTTTTTTGCGTGTCAAAGGTACCGAAAGCTTTGTCGCTGTCCGTTGCGTGATAAGCCGTGTGACTGCCACTGGTATCGGCGGCCTCTTGGATTGTATTCTGCATCAGCGTGGCGGCCTTGTGCTCCGGGAACAGATCCGTTCGCACGTAATGCTTTGTCAAGAATTTCGCAGCACTGAAGTCTCGACCGAAACAACGCATAAGAAAGTAGTTGATGATCTGAAACTCCGATGTAAAAGTCGGGCACTGCTTTTTCATCAGTGTGACAGATTCCTCGCGATCCAACACGATTCGAGGTCCAAGCAGAAACTGATATTCTTCAATACCGTCCGGGAGCGGGAGTTTTCGGGCGAGACTGAAATCTACATAATATTGGATCACAGCACGCGCCTCACGCTCTGTCAGGGAGACCTTTTTCCCACCGAGACCACCCATGAGGGCGCGCTCCGTGCTGCGCAGCTCTTCCACCGCCGTAAGCGGCTCGTCGTCCAGATCCGAAGCCAGAACGCTGCGATAGGTATCGAAACCGTATTCCTCGGCATCCAGATAAAAAAATTGAAAAAAATGCTTCTTGGATGTATTTTGCGGCAGATACCAGTGCAGTACGAGTCCGACGACCCCCATCAGACGGGTATCTGTGATATATGACGAAATGAATTCTTTCTTGCTGGTCGAGGCGTCTTCCGACAGACCGCCGCGTAAAACCCGAAAGGCAACAGGCTGTTTCATAGATGATAGGTCCTTTCTTTTCCGTAATCTATTTCAGTATAACTGATTTTGCGAAAAAAACAAGGGATATTGCAAAGAAATCAAAAAACGCC
>DJPG01000048.1:0-1789 GCA_002439735.1 Firmicutes bacterium UBA6418
CTTGCGCGCATCGAAGCGATCGCGGAAACACATGATCTGCAGCTTTGCCGCATTGTGGAGGTCAGCGGGCTGCCGAGCGCGTTCGTATGCGGAATTTTCCGCCCGGTGATGGCGATCCCGCAGGGCGAGGAAGATCTGGATGAAAAAATCGTTCTGCATGAGCTTTTTCATCTGAAGCAGAAGGATACTTTTTGGAGTATGCTGATCTGCCTGCTGCAATGCATCCACTGGTGCAACCCGCTGATGGCGTACTGTGCGGGTCGTGCACTGAACGATATGGAATCGCGTTGCGACCAGTACGTGCTGGAGCATCTGGCGGGAGAAGAACGCCGGGATTATGGAAGGATCCTGCTGGCGATGGCTAATGAACGGTTTGCGAAGACACCGGGGAGCACCTGTATCAACAACGGCGGTAGCAATATCCGTCGCCGCATCGAGGCGATCGCCAGATTCCGTCAATATCCTCAGGGCATGCGGCTGGTTTCCGGCTGTATGATCCTCGTGCTGGCACTTTCGATGGTTGTCGGTACGCAGCCGGAGACGGTGCATGCGGAAGGGCGCTGGCCGCAGGCAGAACTGGCGGCTGCCAAAAGCACGCCATGCAAGACCTACGCAGGCGCTCTCGATACCTATGCGAAATCGATTTTAGAGGATAGCGGGATTTATCGCTATATGTGCGCGCCTGCATCGCTGCAGGCGGAGATCTGGCGGGCGATGACACAGACCGGAGACTACAGCTGGCAGCCGGAGGGCGGCTTCGGCCTGCACGCATGGTTCGACAGGAAAGAGGGCTACTACATTTATAATCTTCGTGCATGCGGAGAGCACGCGTATACAGGGCTGCTCGTTCTGAAATATAACGGATTGCAAAAAAACGGACTGGGACCGAAAGGCGGGAATGTGTTTGCTGCAATCCAGAATCTTCGTGTAGAAAAAGAAAAGGAACGCTGGGTCGTGACAGCTTTCGACGAACTCCATTTGATCGAAGTGAAGGACGGCTATCTCACCTGGGGCAGTGAGGAACTGCCGGGCATCGCCTATGCGGCAGATGCGCAGGGTATCCGCACGGAAGTGAAACTGCAGACGATCGCGACGGTCGACAATTACGGCAAAGACGGCGTGATCTATGACACGGTGCCGCGCCCGCATACGCAGTTCAGCCGTGTGACGGAGATGGCGGATATTATCTATACCAATATCGGCGATGCGGAAAGCGGCAGGAAAATCAAGAATATCGGCATTGCGACGGCGCCGGTCTATGCCGGAGAAACGGTCGAGGCGGTACGCGCCGGACTGCCAAAGGTCAGCGGCACTGGCAATGAAGGCGGCAGTAGCACGGAAGGTCCGATCTGGGGCAGCCAAAATCTGAAGGAAGGACTGACCGGCACGGTGAGCTTCGGCGGTGGCGGCGGGGATCTGGATGCTGCGGCCGAGCCGCAGCTGCCGCAGTGCTATGCGGCGGATCTGTATCTCAACGGCAGTCTTGCGGCACAGCTGACCTTGCGCTTGCAGGAGGGGGGACGAAATGACGACAGAGCTTGAGAACGTACGCGGCGGCCTTTTGCGCGCCGCATGGGGGTATATTTTCCTATATTTCAATATCAATATCAATCAGATCAGCCTGCTGCCTGCGTTTGTCGGCTATATCCTGTTCCTGGCGGCGATCGCACAGCTGCGCTGTGAAGAACGGGGGCTGACGCTGATCCATACGCTGGGCGTAATCCTGATGCTATGGAACGCGGCGGCCTGGATGATGAGCTGGGCGGGTATCGAGATCACCGGCCGCTGG
>DJPG01000048.1:1986-16902 GCA_002439735.1 Firmicutes bacterium UBA6418
CATGGCTTTCGGAGGTCTGGGGCTACGCGCTGATCGTGATCGGCGTGGTGTACCTGGTGTTCGGTATTTGTCTGATCAAGGCCTTGTTCGATCTGCGCAGATGTGTGCAGGAGCCGCAGATGGAGGACGCGGCCGAGCCGCGCCTGTGATACTGTTAAAACGGTCGGATGCGGCCTGTGGCGATCAGGAAGATCGCAATCAGCGCGAGAATGACCAAAGCGATCGCAAGTACCATTTCATAAGGACGTTCGAAGACCGGACGTCCTCTTTCTTTTTTGCCGAGGGCATAGACGAGAATGCCGGGCGCGTAGAGGATGCAGGCGATGAAGGTCAGTTCCAGTCCGGACGAGTAGAGCATCCAGATGCCGTAGGCGGTACCGATGATCGCGAAGAAACGAGCGACCGCCAAAGAACCGCCGCGTGCGGAGATGTCCGCATCAGAGACGGAGCCGGGAGCAGGAGATTTTCCTCCGCGGGCAAAGCCTTCTCCGCGCAGCGTGACTTTGAGGTAGTACAGCGCGCTTAAAAAGTACGGGATCATGATCATCGTCGTGCTGAACGTGTAGAAGACCTGATAGGTGGAGGCGCTGAAAAAGATAACGATCAGAAACAGCTGCACCAGTCCGTTGGTCAGATAGAGGGCAAAGGACGGCGAACCGCTTTGGTTGGAACGCGCGAAAGCCTTGAGGAACACGCCCTGCTGCGCGGCGGAGTACGGACAGTCGGCGGCCAGGATCGTCCAGCCGAGCAGCGCGCCCGCCAGCGAGAGGATGACGCCGATATTGACAATGGCTGCGCCCCAGGGACCGATCACGGCCTGCAGGATGCCGGCCATTTGCGGGTTTTTGAGGTCTGCGAGTTCTTCGGTGGTGAGTACGCCCATGCTGAGGACGGCGACGAGCACATAGATCGCGAAGATGCCGAGAAATCCCGTCAGCGAGGCTTTGCCGACATCGGAGGAACGCTTGGCGCGCGCAGAGAGTACGACGGCGCCTTCCACGCCGATGAAGGACCAGACGGTCGCGGAGGTGGTCGCTTTGATCTGCGCGGAAATGTTCGGCGCGCCGGGTGTGTCTGCGCCCCAGAAGTTATCCGCGAAGACGGACGGGCGGAACGCGCCGAAAAAGATAACGGCAATGACGAAAACCAGGATCGGGATCAGCTTGGCGATCGTGGTGATCACATTGAGAGCTGCGGCTTCCTGCACGCCTTTTAAGATCAGTCCGTTGAGCAGCCATATGATAACAGAGGCGCTGACGATCGAAAGCAGATTGTTGCCGTCGCCGAAGATCGGGAAGAAATGGCCGATGGCGCCGAACAGCAGGGTGGTATAGGAAACATTGCACAGGAGGGCGCTGACCCAATAGCCCCAGGCAGAGTTGAATCCGACGTATTCGCCGAAGCCTTCCTTGGCATAGCTGTAGATGCCGTTGGTCAGATCGGGACGCACGCGGTTGAGGCCGAAGAAGCACATCATCAGGCAGAACATGCCGACGCCGCAGATGCCCCAGCCGATGAGGACACTACCGGTATGCGCGCCACTCTTGGCCATGTCTCCGGCGGTGGTGAAGATACCGCCGCCGATCGTTGAGCCGATGATCATGGCGGTCAGTTTGGTAAAGCTCAGGGAATGGTCCTGCCCCTGCGTTGGATTTTGTCCCTTCATAGAAAAAGTCTCCTTTTGTATGACATCAGTATATGTATCACATAAGAAACCATGCCGGATAGAGCCGCGCAAAGGTATGCGCATATGGGAGAACCATACAAAACCTGCGCCCCAGGTTTAGTATGAGCAAAAAGTATAAAAATATGAAACTTGAAATTTTTGAAGGAAAAAGGAGTATGCGGTGTGAACGCAAGAACCGGGCTTTCCTGCCAAAACTTCTTTGCTTTCTAAAAAAAATATGGTAGAATAAAAAGAAATTCGTGAAAAGAAGAATGCAGGAAAAATGAAAAAAATTGAAATTGTCTATCGTAACGCTGAGAATGAATCGGCGATCCAACAGCTAAATAAAGTTGTAGAAGATATTTTTCACGGCTATGCGGAGATCGAAATCTGCTATGCGAATCAATTAACCGAGGACTCCTATCTTTGCGCAGATGTGTATCTGGTCATTGACCGTAACCTGCTCCCAACACTTCGGGAACATACAGACGAGCTGAAAAATGTAGTCATTATGGAGCGTAGTATCACCAAGGAAAAAATCAAAGAGGTTCTCTCCATCCCGAAGGACAGCCGTGTTCTGGTTGTAAACGATACCGAGGCGAATGCCCGGGAAATGGTCTATATGCTGTATGAGCTGGGAATCGGGCACCTTCGGCTGATTCCGTATCCGTCCCCATCCAGGCAAGACATCGACGAGCAAGACATTCTCTACGCGATCACACCCGGCGAACGTGCTTGCGTACCGGATCATATTCAACATGTGATCGACACGGGATACCGTATGCTCAGCTTTGACGCGATTTCGAAAATAGCGGAGGGATTGGCATTGGAGCCGCAGGAATCTTGGAAAGTAATCGAAAAAATGATCGCTTACGGTAATCGTGTGGTTGCGCCGATGCGTGAGTTTCAGACAAGCTATTTGGATGGTTTTCTCAAAAGCCAGATGCTGAACACCTATGTCAGTGACTCTGCCTTTTCCATTTTGCTTGCGGATAAGGAAGGTCGCCTTCTGTACAGCAATCATAAAGCGAAGCAGCTGTTCGGTAAGCGGATCCGCGTCAATAAGATCACGATATCGGAATTGGATCCACAGCTGGAAAATCTTCTTGAAAAGCCGGCGTTTACACAACAGCTTGTAACCATTGACCGTCATAATTTCATGGTGGATAAATACGAACTGACACTCGGAGATGTCAAGGTTGGATTCTACCTTGTCTTCAAGGACGAAAATGAGATTACCGAAATGGAGCGCAGCTTGAATAAAAAGCTGGTAGAACGGGGATTATTCGCAAAGTACTCGTTTCACGACATTAAACATAAATCCGCTGTGATGGAAGCGTGTATCAAACAAGCCAAGGCGGCCGCGGAAACCGAGCATACCGTTCTGATCATCGGTGAAAGTGGAACTGGAAAGGAGTTGCTTGCTCAGGCTATCCATAATTATTCCCAACGAAAAAGCCTGCCGTTTGTCAGCGTAAACTGTGCGGCGATACCGGAGAATCTGTTGGAATCCGAGCTTTTCGGCTATGTCGGCGGTGCGTTTACCGGCGCGGATAAAAACGGAAAGATCGGCTATTTTGAACGGGCAAATCATGGAACGATCTTTTTGGATGAGATCGGAGATGTCTCCCCTGCCATGCAGGCGAAGCTGCTGCGCGTGATCCAGGAACGTCAGATCATGCGGGTAGGAAGCGACCGGGTGGTCGATTTAGATGTACGCATTATCGCCGCGACGAATAAAAATTTGCGGGAGGCGGTTGAAAAAAAGCAGTTCCGAGAAGATCTGTACTACCGGCTGGATGTTCTGCAGATCAAAGCGCCGGCGCTGCGGGAACGCAAAGAAGACGTTGGTGTACTTTTGGAATATTTTCTCGAAGATGACTTTCGGAAATTATCCCGAGAAGAAAAGCTGCGCCTGAAAAAATATAAATGGCCCGGAAATATACGTGAGCTTGAAAATTGCGCCTTGTATTACAAGACGCTTGGGAAGCTTCCGAGAAAGATCGAAGAGGACACAGAGAAGGAGGCCACACACTGGCAGGAAGACAACCGTGAAAGACTGAAGCTCAACGTATTGGAGCTGCTAAAATACACCACAGCAGAGGGACAAGGGCTCGGCAGAACGATCCTGTATGAACAGCTGCAGGAACGAGGTATCCGGATCAGTGGAACCCGATTACGCAGGCTCCTGGAGGAGCTCAAAACGGAAGGCTTGATCACGGTCAATCAGGGACGCAAAGGGACGAACATTACGAAAGAAGGGTTTCAATATCTGCAGGATAAGACGATTCTCGTGGAGTAAACCGGCTTTACGAGAAAAATGGTGAAAATGTGAAGAAACCGGATATAATGATATAAAAACCAGTTAAGCAAAAGAAAGATACGCTTTTATTGGGTAAAAATTGGGTAAAAAAAGGATGCTTTTTTATGGCATAAAAATTGCACTTGTTAAATCTTCGTAAAGCGTCTCCTTTTCTTTCTGTATAAGGTCTGAGATGACCTTGAGAGAAAGGCGCAAAAAATGAAGGCAAACAAAAGCAAAGAGAGAAACAATGGAAAAAAACCTTAGTTCATTAGAAGAACATCTCGAAAAGCTGTTTCAGGGAACAAACCTTCCCGGAATGGCAATCGCGATACGAGGTCCGGAAGGACTGATTTTTAAGAAAGGATTCGGTGTGCGCGACAAGGAGCGAAATCTCCCGATCGATGAGAACACGGTCTGCGGCATCGCGTCCATGAGCAAATCGATGACAGGGCTTGCGTGCTGTATGCTGCAGGTGGAAGGGAAACTGGATCTGAACGATCCGATGGTAAAATACTTCCCGGATCTGCATCTGCCGGGAATCCCGGATGAGTTTGTAACAGTGGGACTGGTTGGACTTCACCGCTCCGGTCTGCCTCCGATGGAGCCGCTGGAATGGTCGATCGCCATGAACAGCGTCGAAAGAGACAGCGAATGGTACCGCTACATGGTGAAGACCGCGCCAAACAAAATGGATCATATCCAGCAGGTTGTGGACTATATCACGCAAGGAAATTATAAGCCGCTCGGCATGCCGGGAGAATACATGAGTTATTCGAATGAGGGCTATGCGCTCCTGTCCTATGTGGTCGATCAGGCGGCTGGGATCAGCATGGAAGAATATCTGATGCAAAAGGTTTTCCTACCGTTGGGCATGAAACGAACGGTTCTGGATCTGGACGGAAGCGAAGCCGCAAAGCTGGCTGAAGGCAATCTGACCAGCCTCTTTGAAGAGGACGAGGACGGAAACCTGCTTCAGGATGACAACTGGTCGATCTTACCGCCGTTTCGCGGCAGTGCCTGCGTCAAGTCGACCGCTTCGGATATGAGCCGCTATTACAAAATGCTGTCCGACTGGGGCAGGTGGGAAGGGAAGCAGGTAATCCCGCAAGAGGCGATTGAGCTGATGATCGGAAGCGCCTATCCGCTCCGAAAAAAACCGTTTTACTGCATGGGACTGGAAAAAAGCCTCCTGAACGGAAAAATTGTCGCCAAGCATTCCGGCGGTCTGCACGGGGTAAGCTCGCACGGCGGCTTTGTGGAAGGCGGGTACGGCATCGCGGTGCTTTGCAACCAAGGCGATGCGGCGATTCAGCCGTTCTACGATGCCTGCTTCAACTACGTGACGGGGCTTCCGCTTACACAGACGAGTGACTGGGCGAAGCCGTGCGGAAAGCAATTTTCCGCGCCGCAGATGCTTTGCGGGGACTATCTCGCAAACGAAGGACTACCGACGCATACCGTTGTTCGCTGCGAAAATGGCGAGCTCAAGGCTATGTACGGAAGGACGCCGGTCGATCTGCTGTATTGCGGCGCCAACGTGTTTGCCGCGGTAAGCCCGGAAGATCACAATCGCAGGATCAGTACCTTCCGTTTTTACCTTCGCGACGGTAAAGCATGGGGAGTCAAATGCTACACGCGAATTTATCAGCGTGTGGATGAATAAAAAGCAACATGGAAACCAAAGAAGGGAGATGTAATTATCAGAGACTATATAATTAAGAGAATCGTGCAAGGACTGCTGCTGGTTATCTGCGTATCGTTCCTGGTATTCAGTTTAATGTACATGATGCCGGGCGATCCGGTAGATATGGTTGTTGACCGTAAGGTTTCAGAGGAAAGAAAAGCAGAAATTGCACACGAAATGGGGTATGACCAACCATTTCTGACCCAGTACAAGAACTGGGTGGATGATGTGGTGCATGGAGATTTTGGAACATCCACAAGATATAAGGTCGATGTATGGGATTTAATGAAACAGCGGATACCATACAGTTTGACACTTTGCGGATGGTCACTGATACTGGAGATTGCCATTGCGTTACCGCTCGGATTGCTGTGCGCGATCAAAAAGGATGGCTTCTTTGACCGATTTACTGTCAATGCGTCGCTACTGATGACGGCCGTGCCGGCATTCTGGCTCGGAGCCTTGTTTATTTTGCTGTTTGCGGTAAAGTTTGGCTGGCTTCCGATCAGTGGATACTCCACACCGGCAAACTACATATTGCCGATCATGACGACTGTCCTGTCCGGTATGGGCGGTACGCTGCGTATAACCAAGACAGAGGTGCTGGAGGTACTGAACGAAAAATATGTAACGACCGCATACGCAAAGGGACTGCCGAAGCGAACAGTTATGATCAAGCACGTTCTTCGTAACGCGTTGATTCTGGTAACGACACTGGTATTCATGTCCATTCCGTGGTTGATCTCCGGTGCTGTTGTCATCGAAAAAATATTCGGACTGCCGGGGATGGGAAACCTACTGCTCAATTCCATTATTGTGCAGGATATGCCGGTCGTTCAGGCGGTTCTGCTGATCATTGCGATTCTGACGGTTGTCTGTAACCTGCTCAGTGACATCGTCATGGGCATTCTGGATCCAAGAATCCGCTTATCCTTAAGTGGAGGTGACAACTAAGATGAATTCAAAACATAAATGGAAAGAAACACTAAATGAATGCCGCAAGAACAGGAATTTCATGATTGGATTTTTCATCTTATTCAGTGTGATTCTGGTAGCGTTGCTTGCGGATGTTATTTCCCCTTACGGGTATGCGCAGCAAGATGCTGGACCTCGCTTTCAGGCACCTTGCGCAGCGTATATTTTTGGAACCGATGATTTAGGTCGCGATATGCTGTCCAGAGTGATTTACGGTTCTAGAATTGCGCTTTGGGTTGCGTTTTTAGGCGCGGCTATTCAGCTTGCGATTGGTGTTGTTGTCGGTCTGGCGTGCGGATTTTTCGGCAAATGGGTTGATCGGCTGCTGTCCTTTTTGACCGACCTTACCTGGTGTATTCCGGGAACGATTCTGGCGCTGGCAGTTGTAACGATCATCGGCAAGGGACTGACCAACACGATTATCGCAATTTCGCTGGTAGCTTGGGCAGGTTACGCACGTACCGTCCGAGCAAAAACTATGTCTTTGCGGAACATGGCGTTCGTTGAGACCGGTAAAGCGTTTGGAGAAAGCAATACAGCACTGATGTTCCGTTACATCCTGCCGAACATTGTACCGTCTCTGATCGTTATGGTTTCCCTGAACCTGCCGGGAACAATCATGTCCACGACGACCTTATCCTTCTTAGGACTCGGATCACAACCGCCGTCGCCGGACTGGGGACTCGCAATTTCCTCGGGAATCGGCTACATTTCCAGGGCGTGGTGGCTCAGTCTGTTCCCTGGCTTGGCGTTGGTCTACACAACCTTTGGTTTTAACTTGCTCGGGGAGGGACTGCGAGACCTGCTCGACCCGCATATGAAATCACAGTAGGAAGGAGAATGGACATGAATGAAGACTTACTGAGACTGGACGATCTTTCCATTCAATACAAAGTGAAAGATGGCTACCTATCTGCTGTGAATAACGTAAGCTGTACCATCCATAAAGGAGAGGTTTTTGCGCTTGTCGGGGAGTCCGGGTGCGGCAAATCAACGATTGCGCATAGCATCATGAAATTGCTTCCAGGCAACAATGCACAGATCAGTGGAAAGATTGACTTCAAAGGGAAGAATCTCCTGGAATTTGACGAAGCGGAAATTGAGAAAATCAGGGGCAAAGAGATCGGCATGATCTTCCAAAACCCGTTGGATTCGCTCAATCCGGTATATACCGTAGGCGCGCAGGTGGCGGAGGCGATCGAGTTGGATCACGTCAGCCGCGAGGATGCCTGGAAAAAGGTCGTAGAGCTTTTTAAGAGTGTGAAGATGCCGGACGCGGAAGAGCGGGCGCATAGCTTCCCACATGAGCTTTCCGGCGGTATGCGGCAGCGCGTGATGATCGCGATGATGATTTCCAGAAATCCGGAACTTCTGATCGCCGATGAACCGACCACCGCGCTGGACGTTACGATTGAGGCACAGATTCTGGAAATTATGTGCGACTTGAAGAAGCAATATAATACAGCAATCCTGCTCATCACGCATAACTTTGGTCTTGTTGCGGAAATCGCAGATCGCATTGGTATCATGTATGCCGGGGAACTGGTGGAAACCGGAGATGTATATGAGATCTTTGAAAATCCGAAGCATCCATATACGAAGCTCCTGATGCAGGCATTGCCACGCAAAACAAAAGCAGAGGGCAGATTGAAGACGATTCCGGGTTCTGTTCCAAGAATTACCGAAAAGAAAGACGAATGCAGATTCTCGAACCGCTGTCCTTACGCGGAAGAAATCTGCCGCACACAGGCACCGCCGGAGGTACAGGTGGCAGACGACCATATGTGCCGCTGCCATCTCTTAAGAAAGGAAGTGAAGTAATATGGAGCAGGAGGCAATGATTCGCCTGGAAGGCTTAAAAAAATACTTCACCATTACCAAAGGGCTGGTGAAAAGAAATACAACCTATGTAAAAGCCGTAGATGATATTTCTCTGGAGATTCAAAAAGGTGAAATTGTCGGGCTGGTCGGTGAATCCGGAAGCGGCAAGACCACCTTGGCGCGTGTTGTCCTCAGCCTTACACAAAAGACGGCCGGAAAAATCACCATTAACGGAGTCGACCTGGACACAGCATCCGCGCGGGATATGAAACGGCTGCGGGAAGAAATCGCCGTAGTCTTTCAGGATCCGGCATCCAACCTGAATCCGCGGCAGACGGTGGAAAGCTCCATCATGCGGCCGATGATCATTCATGGCGTGCCAAAAGAAGAAGCAAAGAAAAAGGCCAGAGAAGTGCTGGATATGGTAAAGATGGATGTACGTTATCTGGACAGCTATCCGCACCAGCTTTCCGGCGGTCAGCTGCAGAGAATCGCCATCGCGCGAGCGTTGGCACTGAATCCGAAGATCATGATCCTGGATGAACCAACCAGTGCCCTCGATGTCTCGGTGCAGGCGCAAATTCTTAATCTGCTGCTTGATCTGCAGGAAAAACTGGGGCTTACCTACCTTGTCATCACGCACGATCTGAACGTCATTAAATACATCAGTGATAAGATTGCGGTGATGTACCTGGGACGCCTGGTAGAATTCGGACCGACATCCGAGATTGAACATAACGCGAAGCATCCCTACACCAAAGGCTTGTTGGACGCAGCTCCGATCTTGGATCCGAGGATGCGAGGACGCAAAAAAGAGATTATGGGCGGAGATCCCGGCAGCCTGATTAAGATAGGAGCGGGATGCCGCTTTGTAGATCGGTGCAAGTACGCGACAGAAGAGTGCAGGACGGCTATGCCGGAAGATACAAAAGTAGCAGAAGGTCATCAGGTTTCTTGCTTCCATCCACTTGGAGGCTGAACATAAATGCTAAAGCGGCAGAATATCTGCCATGCACATCAAAGTTAAGGAGGAAAATATGAAAAAGAAGTTATTAGTGCTGAGCTTGGTTTTTGTGATGGTGTTCAGCATGGCTGCTTGTGGCAGCAATGACACAAACGATGGCGCAAAAACAAGCCTTGTCATCCATGACAGCGAATGGTATGGCTTGGATGTGTATCAGTTGGATTCAACGGCTGGCGCACAGGGACTTAACTCCAGTTCCCTTTTCCAGTGGAATCCGGAAACAAACACGGTAGAGGATAAGGTATGCACGAACTGGCAGGTCAGCGAAGACGGAAAAACGGCTACTTTTGATGTTCCGGAAGGCATGAAGTATTCCACCGGAGAACAGGTAGAACCGGAAGATGTAGTCGCTTCTTTGCAGCATGGCTTAGATGTCAGCCCTTATTCAGATGGTTACAGTAACATTGAATCCATGGAAATCGACGGAAGAACCGTAACGCTCCATCTGAGCGAATTCCGTTCCGATATGCAATATTATCTGTGCGCCGGTTTTGTTGTAGTCATTGATAAAGATGAGTTAGATACGATGAGCAATGACGAGCTGATGTGGGGATGCCACCCTTACGGCATGTACGCACTGGCAGAAGACGGATACGTTTCCGGCTCTGAGGTAAAACTCGTAAGAAATGATGGCTTTACAACGTCAAATCCGCTGGTTGAGAACAAAGGCCCGGGAAAATTTGAGAATATCTCGGTTCGCTTCAATGTAGAAGAATTCACACAGACGGAAGAATTAAAGAGCGGTACCGCAGACATGATCATGTCAATCTCCAGCGACCAGAAACTGGAACTGGAAAACCAGGATACTGTAAAATTGGAAGATACGACATACCCGAACATTACATATTTTGAGATGAATACCGATTCTCCGGTATTTGCGGATATTAATGTACGAAAAGCACTGGCGCTTGCCATCAATCGTGAAGAATTAGCTGAGATTAACGATGGTATGATTGCACCGGCATATTCTATGATTTATGATTCCGTACAGAATTTCTCGCCAACGGCCAAGGAATGGTTTGAAAAGAATCTGGCAAACAATCCGGAAGAGTCCAAGAAGCTTCTCGAAGCTGCAGGCTGGAAAGATACGGACGGCGACGGCATCCGCGAAAAGGACGGAAAGAAGCTGCAATTTACATGGTATGCTTGGACAGACGCGACCAGAACTCCGGAAAAAATGGCGGAACAGCTGAAGGCTGTCGGATTCGATATGCAGATCGAAGCGATTGACTGGAACTATGTTTATGAAAATATCAGTGCAGATGATTACGATGCGGGTATCGAATGGCTGTCTTGGGCAGAACCGATGCTGGTTCTCAATTGTTGCTACTACGATAAAAATGCCCCTGGAAACACGGAAGCATATAAAGCTAAGGTGGAGAAGGCAGCACACGAAGTTGACACCGACAAGAGAACCGAAATGGTAGGGGATATTCAAATGGATATCTTTAAGAACGTCAACATGATTCCGATGTACGCAGAATTAAGCTTTACAGCGATTAACAGTGAACTGAAAGGCTTTAATGTACTGGCAGACGGATCTGCAACCTGGAACGACCTTTCTTACTAAATCGGCAGAACGAATAAAATAAAACGAAAGAATCGGAAAAAAAGATAATTATGGGATTACCGAAAGACTGTAAAATAGAACTGAAGAATAAGTATGAAAAAGGGAAACGAAACCTGATCACGGATGTACCGGGTGTGAGGGTCGGTCATGTCACCGTTGAGGATGACGTGCGCGACATCCATACGGGTGTTACGGCTGTCTTTCCGCATTCCGGAAATCTTTATCGGGAAAAGGTTTCGGCAGCGGTTTCTGTGATCAACGGATTTGGTAAAAGTACCGGGCTGATTCAGATTGAAGAACTCGGAAATATCGAGACCCCGGTTCTTATGACCAACACCTTCGGTGTGGGGACTGCACTGAATGCGCTGACCCGTTACATGCTGGAACAAAACGAAGACATCGGTGTGACTACTTGCACCGTGAACGGCGTGGTAACAGAATGTAACGATGGAGAGCTGAACGATATCCGCGGGATGCATCTTACGGAAGCCGATGTTCGGCTTGCCTTGGAGACGGCTGCGGCGGAATTTGAAGAGGGCGCGGTCGGCGGTGGAACCGGCATGATCTGCATGGGCATGAAAGGCGGAATCGGTTCGGCCTCCAGAGTGGTCGAATTCGATGGAAAGCATTTTACCATCGGAGCCATCGTAATGTCGAACTTCGGTGTCTTTGGCAATCTGCGCATCGACGGAAAGCGGATCGGGACGGAACTCAGGAGAGCATCCGAACCGGAAAAAGGTTCCATCATTATGCTGATCGGAACCGATCTTCCGCTGAGTGATCGTCAGCTGAAGCGCATGGCTAAACGCTCTACAGTAAGTTTGGGAAGACTTGGGTCATATTTGGGAACCGGAAGCGGGGATATCGCGATCGCGTTTTCAAATGGGAACAGGATTCCGCATTACAGCGAGCAGAAGATTCTCCCGGCGTCTTATCTGCATGAAGACAAAATGGATACGATCTTTGAAGCAACCGCGGAAACGGTGGAAGAGGCGATTGCCAGCGCCCTGTACCACGCGGATACCATGACCGGTATCCGTGGGAAGACCGTACACGGATTAACAGACTATTTATAAGAAAAAGCATGTTTAAGAGCTGCCACCTTTTTACGATGGCAGCTCTTTCAGCACCTGGACGAAGCAGAAATGTGTGATCCTGCCGTTAGCAATGTATGAAAGAAACACGACAACCGATATCCCAACTGACCGATAAAACAGGTTATAAAAAAAGGATGCAATCGGATGAAATAAAATTGAAACCTGTTTGTGTTTTGTTAAAATTGTGCCGCAACTAAGATTTTTTTCTAAATTGAAAAAACACGAAGAAAGAATATGAAAAAGATTGAAATCGTATATCGCAATGAGCAGAATGAGCCATCGATTCATGGACTGAACCATATTGTAGAGGACATTTTCAGCGGATATGCAAAGGTAGAGGTTTGCTACGCGAATCAGCTTACGGATGCGTCAAGACTGGATGCGGATGTTTACCTGATCATTGACCGAAAACTGCTTCCGATTTTGTGGAAACACACCGATGAATTGAAAAATGTAGTTATGATGGAGCGAAGTATCAGCAAAGATAAATTAAAGGAAGTCCTTGCGATCCCGAGAAACAGCCGTGTGCTGGTCGTGAACGATACCGAAGAAAATGCAGAAGAGATGACCTATATGCTGTATGAGCTTGGAATCGGGCATCTGGAACTGATCCCTTATGCCCCGACACAGCCGGACGCAGACAGGAATATCATCTATGCTATTACTCCAGACGAAGTACCCTATGTGCCTGCCTACATTCAAAAGGTTATCAATACCGGGTATCGCATGCTCAGTTTTGACGCAATCTCCAAAATTGCAGAGGGTCTGGCTTTGGAACCGCAGGAGGAGTGGAAAGTGGCTGAAAAAATGATCGCATACAGTGACAGCGTAGTCACGCCGATGCGAGAGTTTCAGACAAGTTATCTGGAAGGATTTCTTAAGAGCCAGATGCTGAACACCTATGTCAGCGACTCTGCATCCGCAATTTTGCTTGCGGACAAAGAAGGGCGGTTGCTGTACTGCAATCATAAGGCACGACAAATTTTTGGAGAAAAAATCAGTGGGAGTCGGGTGAACGCATCGGACTTAGATCCTCAATTGGGAAAGCTGCTGGGTAAAAATGAATTTTTTCAGCAATTACTTACTATCGATCGGCATAACTTTATGGTTGACAAATATCAACTGAGGATCGGCGATGTCAAAGTTGGCTTCTACGTTGTCCTAAAAGATGAAACGGAAATTACGGCGATCGAACGCAACTTGAACAAAAAACTGGTTGAAAAAGGGCTCTTCGCGAAATATACGTTTCATGATATCAAACGCAAATCTTCGGTTATGGAAACCTGTATTGATCACGCAAAGGCAGCGGCAGAAACCGAATATACGGTGTTCATTACCGGAGAAAGCGGAACCGGAAAGGAACTGCTCGCACAGGCCATTCATAACGATTCCCAGCGCAAAAATCATTCCTTTGTCGGTGTAAACTGTGCGGCGATACCGGAAAATCTGTTGGAATCCGAGCTTTTCGGCTATGTTGGCGGAGCCTTTACCGGGGCGGATAAAAACGGAAAAATCGGCTATTTTGAACGAGCAAATCACGGCACGATTTTTTTAGATGAAATCGGCGATGTTTCACCGGCCATGCAGGCAAAGCTGCTGCGTGTGATTCAAGAACGCCAGATTATGCGTGTCGGTAGCGATCGTGTGATCGATTTAGATGTGCGAATCATTGCGGCAACCAATAAGAATCTGCTGGAGGCTGTTGAAAAAGGAACCTTTCGCAAAGACCTGTACTATCGTCTGAATGTTTTACAGATTAAAGTACCGCCGCTGCGGGCGCGAAAAGAAGACATCTTTGTTCTTTTGAGCTACTTCTTGAAAGACGATTACTATCATCTGTCAAAAGAGGAAAAGGAGAATTTGAGAAAGTATAAATGGCCGGGCAACATACGGGAACTCGAGAATTGCGCACTTTATTACAAAACACTTCGAAAGCTTCCGGAAACCGTTGAGCAGACGGGCATAAGCGACACGGCGACGCTGTATGGGGATCGGCAGAAAAGCATAAAAAGGCAGGTATTGGATCTGCTGAAAGACACAACGGCGGAGGAACAGGGCATCGGAAGGCAGGCACTGTACGAGAGTCTGCGGGAAAAGGGAATGAAGGTCAGCGATGTTCGACTGCGAAAAATTTTGGAAGAACTGCAAGAGGCAGAGCTGATAGCGGTGAACCGGGGGAGACGCGGTACCAGTATTACGATGAAAGGGCGCGCTTATCTGTATCAGAAGGACTTGGATTGGCATGGATCTTGCTCTATAGAAGATAAATAAACTATTTCTGTTTTATGATTTTTAGCACAGGAGGTTAATATGAGTAACAAACAAAATGCGTCACAAGAAGTCGGTTTCAAAAAAGAGATTGGCGTCTTTGGAGGCGTGAGCATTATTGGCGGCATTATGATTGGATCCGGCATCTTTTATTTAGGATCCTACGTCCTGCAGAGAACGAACATGAGCATGGGTCTTGCCTTGCTCTGCTGGATCATCGGCGGTCTGGTTTCCTTGCTTGGCGGACTTTGCTTTGCGGAACTGGGAGCCAGTGATCCGAAATCAGGCGGTATGGTCGTGTATATGAACCGCGCGTATCATCCGGCGGTCGGCTATTCCTTCGGCTTTACGAGTTGGCTCGTCAGCGGTTCCGGATCCATCGCGGCTCTGGCGATTGCGCTTGCGACGGCACTGAACAACTTCATAGATCTCTCGAGCATGCAGATTAAGCTCATTGCGATCGCACTGATTATCGCCTTGACCGCCTATAACTGTTTAGGCATTAA
>DJPG01000103.1 GCA_002439735.1 Firmicutes bacterium UBA6418
TTCTCGCTGGATCGCGGCGATGGAATTGAAAAGGATGCCTTGCAGAAACCGCCGCAGCCGTTGGAGCTTATGTTGAAAGCGGAACAGGCAGAACGCTTGGACACCGCGCTCCGTTCTTTGAGTGAGCGTCAGCGCCGCCGACTTCTGGCATTCTATCTGGATGGCAAGAGCAAATCACAGATTGCAAGAGAGGAGGGCGTCAGCGAGAACAGCATCCGTGAAAGCATCCAAGGCGGTTTGATGCGCTTGAAAAAATCTTTGAAAAATTTCTGAGCGCACCCTCGAAATCGGCGGTTTTTTGTACTGGTATATGAGAAGCGGTTTGCGCCGCGTCCATGTACCTTGAAAACCGCATAGACATCGTGATAAGTGAAGTTTCCGATTGACCTTTTCGGTCCGTACCGCCATGACGGTGGGATGCCCGCAGCTTGCGGGCATCCCATTCGAGCGACCCATGCAGACCAGCTCTGCGCGTGGCAGCGTTTGAGCAGTTCACTCGGAAACCGAGCCTCCTGCTACGGCCTCCCACTGACTTGAGGGGGATTCCTGCGGCGTGCGTGCGCCTTACAAGCCACGGCGCTGCGGGAATGGGTTGTTTGCCAAGAACAGCTTATGACGGTCCCAGAGGTGCAGCGCGCCTCTCGCTGGGGGATGGGAGAAATACGGCGAATACATTCGGCATACTTCAAGCAGCCACACCGATATTACCGGTGCGGCTGCTTTCAAAGTGGAGGAATCTAAAATGAGTGACACCGTTTTGCAGATCATGCAGCCGACAAACTCGGTCGATCCACCGTATCAGTACATGATGATCGACGGCTGCAAAGTAAAGGTAAACTATCTCCCAAAACCGTCCGCACCACCTGCGGGCAAAGTGCTGGACAGAATCCATGAGATTCTGCTTGCGTCAAGGCTCAAAAAATGCTAGCGCACATTTGCATCTTTGCTACCTCGATGCAATAATGATGATGTACTTGTACCTTGAAAATCGAAAATGAAGAAAACGAACCGGATACATCATCTTTCAGACGATCTAAGACAGAAACGAGGTATGTATAATGGAAAAGACAGTCTATGAATCCAACGTTCCGCGTGTCTACACGCTTTACAGAGTTTCTACCATCGGTCAGGTTGAAAAAGATGATATTCCGATGCAAAAACAGGTTTGCCGTGACTTCGCAGAAAAGCAAGGCTGGGTCATTGTCAAGGAGTTTTCGGAAAAGGGCGTTTCCGGCTACAAGGTTTCCGCCAAAGACCGCGACGCCATTCAGGAGATTCAGCATGATGCTGCGCTTGGTAAATTCGATATTCTGCTTGTGTTCATGTTCGACCGCCTCGGCCGCCGGGATGATGAAACACCATTCATTGTAGAATGGTTCGTTAAGAACGGCGTAGAGGTCTGGAGTGCGATGGAGGGGCAGCAGCGATTCGACAATCACGTTGACAAGCTGATGAACTACATCCGTTACTGGCAGGCCTCCGGCGAGAGTCTGAAAACCTCGATCCGCACGAAAACCCGTTTGGGGCAGCTCACGGAGGAGGGGCATTACACCGGCGGAACAGTTCCATATGGCTATCGCGCGGTGGATAAAGGCCGCGTCAATAAGCGCAACCGCACGGTGCTGGACTTGGAGATCGACGAGGATGAGGCAGAAGTGATTCGTCTGATCTTCCACAAATACGTCGATGAGGGTTACGGCGCGCAGCGCCTTTCTCACTATCTGCATGAGCAGGGCATCAAAAGCCGCGATGGAAAAGGCTTTCCGAACACAACCGTCAACCGGATCATTAAGAACATTGCTTACACCGGTATCATCAAGAACGGCGAAGCACAGTCCGGCTACATTGACGAGCTGCGTATCATCGACGTTTCCACCTTTTCCAAGGCGCAGGAGATCATGCGCCAGCGGACGCTCCCGCATGGAAACGTGCCGCTGAACTGCAAGGGAAAATCCCTACTGGTCGGGAATATTTTATGCGCACATTGCGGAAACCGTCTGACGCTGACGACCAGCGGCAGGCGCGTGTACCGCGCGGATGGCACAGTGAAATACGAACCGCGGATGCGATATCAGTGCCATTACAACGTCCGACATCCCGGCGAATGCGACGGGCAATCCGGTTATGGCGTCACAAAGCTCGACGGTATTGTGGAGAAAGTGATCCGCATGAAGTTTGCAGAGATCGCCGCCGCGCCGGAATCCGAGATTCTGAATCACCAGTATAAAAAAGAAATCGAGCTTGCAAAAATCAAGCTCGATCAGGCCAATTCGCATCTGGCAGAGAAGCAGAAAGACCTCTCCGATTATAAGGCGGAAACGCTGAAAGTCATTCGTGGTCAAAGCAATCTCAGCGTAGAGCTTCTGAACGCGCTGGTGAAAGAAACAGAAACGATGATCGCTCTGGCACAGACCCGCGTGGACGCAGCGCAGACGGAATACGAGTCACTGCTGGCTTCGGCGGAGAATCTGCGGCAGGAATACGACCGGCTGCTCACATGGGCGGATCTGTTCGACACCTGCTCCTTTGAGGCAAAGAAAATGATCGTTGCGCAATTCGTCAAAGCCGTTCGCGTCAGCCGCGACTACAATATTGAGATTGACTTCAATGTGTCCTTTGAAGAATTTCAGAACTTTTCGGTCAAAAATGGAGAGCCAGTCATTTTGCAACCGCTGCGTTCGCATACCGCATAAAAAAGTTCGGGATAATCCGAATTTCATCGGATTATCCCGTATTTGGTGGACCTGAAGAGACTCGNNNNCTCGACCTCTCGGATGCGAACGAATCAAAAGCTGTGATTTATATTGATTTTCAGCCGTTTCCGGCGCTTTCGGCTGGAATGCGAATGGTCTTGTGGCCTCTTTTGCCCACTTTCTCCATGTGCCCCGGAGGCGTCTGTGGTATGCGTTGTGGTCACGGGAGATGCGCGCCGATATCATCTAAACGAGGTGGTAATCTGCATACGCCTATGATAGACCAAGTGAGGAAAATCGTCAACCGCTTTCTTTGACAGGGGCAGCGCAGGGAATGGGATGCAATAGACAAAGAGAAACATCTGAAGATGACGGCTGTACTTAGCAGCCAGCTTGCTTATAAAATGTTTGCCTTTTCAAGGCTTTTCACGAGTCATAAATCCAGAATCTCAATATTGTGCGTCAACACATCCGTATATTGCAGCGTATGCCGCTTGGCCTGCCCGGATGAATTTTCTTCAATTTGAAAGATATGAGCATAAACCCCTGTGATCTCCACCGGGACATTACT
>DJPG01000099.1:0-3481 GCA_002439735.1 Firmicutes bacterium UBA6418
ATAATGTATGGATAAAAAGAGAATCGAATTGATTATTCCAACCAACAACTGACCTTTTACCACATAAACTGTATTGCCTACTTCATCATAAATATCATAGTCATCAAACCATGTGAATCGACTTTTGATGTCAAGCGTTCTATATTTTCAGAGTCTATGCGGCGCACTTTCGATAAAGTCTGCCGCTTCTGCCGCTCCGCCGCAGCTTCGAAAATCCTCTGCGCAGTCGCGTGCGGCTTTTGCGTAAGCCGGCGTATTCAGAATCTCCCGGACTGCGGCCCGGATGCCGGCTGCCGCATCGTCCTGCAGCTCCAGTCCGGCACCGATCTCCCGGACACGCCTTGCGACGGCCCGCTGCTCGTTGGTCTGCGGATACAGCACCATCGGCGTTGCCATATACAAGCTCTCGGAAACGCTGTTCATCCCGCAGTGGGTGAGGAAAACATCTGCTCCCGCAAGAACCTCCGGCTGATCGACAGACGCATACACCCGTACATGCTCCGGCAACATGCCAAAACCCTCGGGATCGACAGATTTTCCACAAGAGATGATCACATCCACCGGTTCCTCTCGCAGCGCATCGATACATTTTTGGTAAAAATCCTGACGCTCGTTGATGACCGTACCCAGAGAGATGTACACCAGCGGCCGTTCATGCTTCTTATCCGGCACCGTCTTGCAGAAGATCGACGGCCCGACAAACGCATAATGTGCCGAAAAGCTCTCCGCACAGGGCTGAAACTTCCGCGAGGTGTAAACCACGGAGTCCGTATCGTTGTCGCTCTGCACCAGCGCAAGCACGCTCTTGTCCGGGTAGCCATACGGTTTCAGCTTGTTCAGTTCCCTCTTAATCTTGGGCATTCCCAGCAGGAGGTCTGCGATCTCCCGTGGGCTGTTTTTCATGTACTGCGAGGATTGCCGGTTAAAGGCAAAGGTGCTCGTCGATACGACCAGCGGAACGTTATGCTTCCATGCATTCAGCTTGCCCCAGAAGCAGACAGAATCCGTGTAGACCACATCCGGTCGGAAGCTTTCAAACTCCGCGTGCAGGAAATCGTTCATCGCGAGGGTGATGCGGATGTCCTGGATGGACATTTCGGTGGTCGACACGTTTTTGAGTTTTTGTTCTTCTGCGGCCTGTAGCTTCGGCAGATACGCATCGCAGGAAACATAGACTGCGCCGGTACGCTCGATTTTTTCCCGGAAATCCTCAAAAGAATAAAACCGGACTTCGTCGCCCCGGCGGACAAGCTCTGCTACGACCGGGAGCATCGGATTGGTGTGCCCGTGGGCAGGAATGCAGAATACCGCAATCTTTTTCATCCCTCAGCCCTCCGTTTTCTCTGCGCTTTGCTCCGCAAAAGCGACCTGAAACAGCTCCGCAAAAGCGCCTTTCGGCGGTATCGCGATGCCCCGCGTTTCATCACCGAGCAAAATCAGCGTATCGCCCGGTTTGATGCCGAAGATCTCTCTCGCCTGCTTGGGGATCACGATCTGTCCCTTTTCGCCGACCGTTGCCGTCCATGCGTATTTTCCTTTTGGTGTGTCCATGGTATTACCTTCTTTCCCATCGATGGATCCCTTATCGGATCAAGTATTTTGTATGATCAGTATGATTTGTATAACCAATTATACCTCACGCAAGTTTCTCTGTCAATGCTGTCAGCAATCCCATGGCTCTGTGGTTCGGGCGGTGTAAAAGGTATCCTCTTTCGGATTCAGCGGATAAAATGGGTTGCAATGCGCTCTTCTGCTTCCGGCAGCCCGAATGCTTCCTTGCCAAGCGCGATGCTTTTCATCAGGAACGTCATGTTGCGCGCGAGGGTACGCATGGTCTGCCTGCCTTCCCCGTCTGCTTCCGCTTCTCCGGGCATAAGACCATGGATCGAATTCCAGTATTGGCTGGATGCGACCGGCATACCGCTGATGGTAAAATATTTATTCAGTTCATCAAAGGTCGCCGAACACCCGCCGCGTCTGGCGCATACCACACTTGCGCCGACTTTCATCGTCTTATCAAACGGCGTACTGTAAAACAATCGATCGAGTGCGGCGATCAAGGTCGCGTTGGCGGAGGCATAGTACACCGGACTCGCTGCGACCAGGCCATCTGCCTCTTCAAACTTCGGTGCCAGTTCATTAACAATATCCGCAAAAACGCATTTTCCGAGCTCACTGCACCGGCCGCAGGCAATGCAGCCTCTGACATCCTGGTTGCCAAACTGCACGATTTCCGTTTCTATGCTCGCCGCCTCAAAAACATATTTCATTTCCTCCAGCGCGATCGCGGTATTCCCGTCCTTCCTCGGACTCCCGTTTAACATCAATACTTTCATTTTTGTACTCCTTTCCATGCTCTGATATCCTCTTAGAATTGCAAGCCTTCATTACTTTTCAATATAAAATTTATCATAAAATCATGATTTTTCAAATTCTCAAAAAAATAGTCGCTCGCCGGATGGATCATCCTCATCGAACAGTTATGAATGCTCATTTTACATTCGGATTTGTGTACTGCCCGTGCTTTTTGGTCCGCGTTCCGTATTGAATGGCAAACTTCGGGCAATGATGCAGGCAGGACAAACACATGACGCACCGGTCTTTTACCCAGACCGGTTTTTTATCGCGGATCTCGATCGCCGAAACCGGACAATCCTTTGCGCATAGTCCGCAGCCGACGCAGGAATGCTCGACTTTGAAATGACCGGTTTTGCGCATTGCGTCGTATTCCAGTCCATAGAAAGCTTTCGCGAAAACCATGGGTACTTTGTTCCGCATATAGTCACCGGCAGACCGATCTTGTATTTTTTCCAGCGCGAAATCGATCTCCTGCTCGGCGTGCAGGTTGATGTGACGGGCCTTCTGCGGATCACTGAGGTCAAAGGTCGGCGTCCAGGTGTCCGGCATTTTTACACTGAAATACGCTGCGAACGAAAGTCCTTTTTCCTGCAGGATCTCATTGGCAAAGCGTCCGCTCTGCCCCGTCGTTGTGCCGTAGGTGGTAAGAAACCACAGGTAAGAGGGGCTGTCGTCCAGCACAAGCGCATGCAGGAAGTCCCTCACGATGCTTGGCAGTCCCCAGGCGTAAGTAGGCGTGATGATTCCGACAGTGCCGTTCTCCGCAGAAAAACGATACTGCTGTTGTTTGACGCATTCGGTGATCGAAATTGTTTTTTCTCCGACAGCCGCCGCAATGCGCTGTGCTGCATATTTACTGTTTCCGGTTGCTGAAAAATAAAAAATCATGGTTACACACTCCTTCATCGTTCAGTTTATCAATCTCGCGATATTCATAGGTTTTTTCCTTTTACACTCATCTTTTTTAGACATTTGCAAAATTCTTACCTATATGATACGATACCATCAAGCGCAGAGCAAGTCACAAAATTGATGGTTCGTTCAGAATTGGCCAAATATAAAAATTTGCAAAAGTGAGGATGCTATGATAATTACTTCGATGACAAGTACGACCTGCTGGATG
>DJPG01000099.1:3617-9281 GCA_002439735.1 Firmicutes bacterium UBA6418
CTGTAATAAAAATGCACCCCCTGTCAAAAAATCTCCTTGACCTTCCACCGGGTGGAAGGTGTAGAATGAGGGCAGTAATCGGAAGGAGATGAGCCGAAAATGAAAATCAGCGAGGTCGAAGAGCGTGTCGGCATCACCAAAAAGAATATTCGCTTCTACGAGGCGCAGGGACTGCTCCGGCCCGGCCGCAACCACGAAAACGGTTATCGGGAATACAGCGACGAGGACGTGCGTACCTTAGAACAGATCAAACTGCTGCGCAAGCTGGGACTGCCGCTCGAAGAGATCCGCAGGATGCAGAGCGGACACGCAACTGTCGCGGACAGCATGCGCCGTCATTTGATCACGCTGCAAAGAGAGCAGCAGAACCTGACAGAGTCCGTCCGCCTTTGCGAAGCACTGCAGGCCCAGCAAAGCAAACTCAGCGAACTCGATGCCCGGCAGATCCTGCAGCAAATGGAGACGATGGAACAGGGCGGCACTTCGTTTCAGGACATCTCGCGAAACGACGTCCGACAGCGTTCGTTTCTGGGCGCAGTCTGTGCTTCGATCGTCATGACGCTGCTCATGCTGGGTCTCCTTGCCCTCATGCTCTGGGGCTTCCATACAGACCCGCAGGAAGCGCCGCCGCTGCCGCTGATGGTGCTTTTGATCGCATTACCGATTTTCGTTATTTTAGGTGTTACGTTTTCTCTGATCCAGCGGATCGGAGAGATTCAAAAAGGGGAGGCTTATGATGCGAGAAAATTCTAAAAAGGACGCCGATGCAGACAGAACTGCAAAGAAAAGCGGCGCTATGATCGCGGCCATCGTCATTATCATACTTGCGATGCTGTTGATCGGTGCCTTTGTGCTGACGATCCACGGCAGAGAAGATGCCGGATTAAACGGGATCTTAGGCGTTTATATCGCTGTCCTTGCAGCCGTGGTCATCGGTGTTCTGTTTGCGTTGCGGCAGAGACTGCATGAAATCAAAAACGGCGAAGAAGAGGAAGCCAAAAAGTATTAAAAGCAGGAATCAAGGCAAAAAGAAAGGAGATCTACTATGTTATTACTGACATTAAATTATGTCCCGGGAAAAGAAATCGAAGCATTGGGAATTGCCAAAGGGACGACGGTGCAGACCAAGAACTTCGGCAAGGATTTTATGTCCGGTATGAAAACGCTGGTCGGCGGTGAACTGCACGCTTACACCGAAATGCTCAACGAAGCGCGTCAAATCGCGACCAAGCGTATGGTCGACGAGGCCGAGACCCTCGGCGCCGACGCGGTCATCAACGTCCGCTACGGCTCCGCCTCCCTCATGCAGGGCGCCGCGGAAGTCGTCGCTTACGGAACGGCGGTAAAATTCAAATAGTCCGTGTGCCGGCGCCTCCGGTGAAAGCGGCGGCTCTGAAAAACAGAGCCGCCTTTTTCTGTGAGATCACAGATAAGGCAGCCCTGCGTACTTTTGTTAAATGTCATAGTCCGTATACGGAACCGGATCGGTGGAAACATCATAGAAGTGCCACCATTCGTTTTCATACCCCTCAAAGCCTACCGATTCCATGACCTGCTTCAGATATTCCCCGTTTTTTCTCCCCTCCGGCGGATTCTCCGCGCAGGAAAGCGCGGCTCTGCCATCCATGGTGTCAAACGGACAAGGCATCGGAATGTCCTTTCCTTCAAGGTCGGTCAGCGTGATATCCACGCACTGTCCGTTCATGTGCGTATGCCGGAACGTTGTCATCTTGGTCATGTCCGGCGGTCTGGCCACAAAATCATCGTTCGGCATGATCTCCCAGAATTTCTTTTGCGCACGGATCGGCCGATAGGCATCCCACACCTTTACCCGATAACCGGCGGCTTTAAAAAGGTTTTTTGCTTTGATCAAAATCTCTGCCGTGTGCGCATCGATCCAGCATTCGCCGGATTGGTAGACCTGCTGACCGGTAAAATTGTCCGCAGTGGCATACCGAAGATCGATGATGAAATCCGGATCGATATCCAGCAGTCGAACTAAATTGCCTTTTTTTCAATATCCATTTTATTCTCCTCATAATTCCTCTGCCATATTTTTGGAGTCCGCCCAGTCCTGCGGCTGTCCGTATCGGTTGCCATCTTCTTTCCCATTTTCGATCGTCAGCACGAATAAGTAGATCCATCCAAAAACAGGAATCAGTATGCTCAGAAACCAAAGGCCGCTTTTGCTGATATCATGGAGCCGTTTCACGGTCGCGCTTCCATATGGGACCAACATTAGAATACTGTAAATCTGCCACAGAGGAAGATTTGGAATTTTACTTGTAAACCATACACAAATAGCCATGATGACCAGCATCAACAGTAAAAACAGCCAGTATTGTCTCCGGTCAATCCGCCCCGAAAGACGAAAGCTTTTTTTAAGAATATTTCGAAAAATATTGATTCCTGCATCCATGTGCTATCCTCCCAATCAGTATGATTCGTTCCATTTTTGTAAAACCAGGCAGGCAATGCAAAGAAAGCCTGCCTTGATCTTAAAAAATTTGTCGGATGATACGATTTTTCAACTTTTAATATCCGATCCCTGCGGCAACGCCCACTAAGACTGCCTGTGCCAAGAACACGATCATGTTCTCTAAATTCAAGGCTTTCCTCCCGCATCCGGTGAATCACTTCACCATCCCGTAGCTGCAAAGCGCATCCACAAACCGTCTCCGTCTCGAATAGCTGGCTCTGTATTTTGTAAACAACTTTGTTTTTGCGTTCGTCTCTCCGTTTGATTCCAGCACTTCACCCAGCGCGGCGATAAAGCTCGCGCATTCGTCATAATAATTTCGTCGGTTATTTTCCATGATGGCTTGTACTCTGTCGTTGATCCATGTATCAATTCTGCGGAGCCATTTCTCTTTTTGCTCCGAGGTAAGCGTGACTTCCTTTTTCCACTTTGAAAAAAATTCCCAAAATACTTCTTCATCGATTTCATGTTCTTCTTCCTGAACATAGCAGTCGGTTTCGAAATCGTATCGCCCTTTCTGAAGTTGACACGCGGACACCGCCCAATACTTCATCGCGTGCAGACCTTCGGTAAAACCATCTCCCGCATGTAAAAGCAGTAGCATAAGCGCGATCCCCTCTTTCATAAAGGTCGAAGACCAACCGAGCGATTTTTTCTGATCCATGCCCACTTCTTTCATCTTTTCAAAATCCTGTTCAAAGAACAGCATCGTGCAATACGCATGCGAGGTGAGTTCATTTTCGCAGAACGCCTCTGACTCCCACATGGAATAGGCCTGATGCTGTCCTATCGTTTTATACTGCGTCTCGATAATCTCTCGCGCTTCTTCCCGATACTGCTGCCAGTTTCGTGTCTCAAAGCGGAGTCGCAGGTAGTTCACGACCGTTGTATCGGAACGAAAGGCCTCCAGCCAGCATCGTTCCTTTTGTGCCGTTTCTCCGACCCGCTCTGCATAACCGGCGGTCAACAGCGCGACCTTTGCCCGCATGCGATATTTTGCCGGAATCCTCGCAAGTGCCTCCATGCCGACTTCCAGCATGTACGGATCTTCCTGTGTTTTCAAATTCCTTTCTAAAAGCTGCAGGTATAGGTTCGGATGTACATCTGCGTATTTTCTCGCATTTTCCAGAAGACAGGCATTGTCTCCTATCATCGCCACTGCTTCCTGCAAAAGCTCATCGGCCAGTTTCCCTTTTTGGTTCCCCAACCGTTCGACCCAAAGCGGCAAGAAAGCATCAAACTCCGGCAGCTCTTTGCTTCCCAATGACAGGAGATTCTCCAGCCTCACCGGATAAGCATCCAGGTTCCGGATCATACGCAGCAGTTCATCCGGACGGTCTTTCAGATCATTCCCCATATAGACAAGATAGAGGCATTCGTTTACAAGATTCTGATAGTTTCCTGCCAGCAGCTTCTCTTCAAACAGATTCGGGAGCCGCAGAAAATCACCATAATCGTTATAATCCCCATTCACAGAGACATCCAGCACCGCGATCGCTTCCGCCAGTTTCAGCCCATCCCGATAGGCTTCCATGTCAATGCTGCGATGGATCGTCCGGATCGCTTGTTCAATATCCTCCAAGAGCCCCTGCGGATCATAAAAGAAGACTTCATCCTCATCGCTGTTATACCAGTCATCCCATTCTTCGTTGTATTCGCTGTCAAGCACCTGCTTCCCATCTCCGATGAGTTTCAGCTTTTGCAGCAGAACATCGATTTCCTCGCGCAGACTTTTATATCCGTCGTCCCCTGCCTGCTGCGCTTTTTTCGGTTCGAGACAAAACGTCTTCAGGAGATCCTGAAACTTCCCACGCTCGGTTTCGGGGCAGACTCTTGCCAGATCATGTATGAATTTTTCCAAGCTTTCCTTCGCCATTTTTTGTGTCAGAATGTCTATTTCACTTAAAAACTGTGGTAATCGCATCGCTTTGCAAATTCCTTTCTCTTCCTGTGCTGCAGCCTTTGCTGCGCTAAAGTCAGCAATCGTCATCTACATACAATAT
This sequence comes from Firmicutes bacterium UBA6418, assembly GCA_002439735.1. Lineage (GTDB taxonomy): Bacteria > Bacillota > Clostridia > Peptostreptococcales > Anaerovoracaceae > CAG-238. The sequence continues at coordinate 8,100 of DJPG01000099.1, forward strand.
AACAATCCTTTTTTTAAAATTCAATGACATTTTTTGTATCACGCTCCACATTCTTAATTTTCGTCAAAATAAAAATCCGTGGATAACCCTTGCGGAATTACGCGGCAGTTGTTATACTATGGGAGCAGCCATTTTCTTCGGAAAATCCGTGATGCGCAAGGTTGGGGGGTGCATCGCAGGCTGACTTTATGATAAACAGGGGGAACTTGATTTTGAACCATACTATGAGCAACTCTATGAAATCCATCCGTTTTTTCGACGCGAATCTGCTGCGGGCGCTGGCCTGTGTTCTGATGCTCTGCGACCATATGTGGGCGACCATCGTACCGGGCAATGTGTGGCTGACCTGGATCGGCCGGCTGGCGTTTCCGATTTTCGCGTTTCAGATCGCCGAGGGCTTCTTACATACGTCTAATTTCCGCAATTACGCAGTCAGGCTACTGATCTTCGGGTTCCTTTCCGAGATCCCGTTCGATCTGGTCTACAGCGGGACGCTTTTCTATCCGTTTCACCAGAACGTCATGTTTACCTTGCTTTTGGGTCTGCTCGCTCTCAAGGCGCTGGACAACGCCAAGCAAAAACACACGACCAAGGCATGGCTCGTCGGTATCCTGCTGGCTGCCCTCTGCTGCCTTGCCGCCGCAGTGACTTTCACTGATTACGGCGCGCTTGGTGTCGCGACCGTGATCCTGTTCTATCTCTGCCGCAACTTCCGTTTCGCATGGGCTGCGCAGCTTGCGCTGATGATCCTTTTCAATTTTATTCTGTTCCAGGGCGAATATCTGCCGCTGACGATCGGCGGGCACACCTTTCAGCTGCAGACCCAGGGCTTTGCCGTCTTTGCCCTAATCCCGATCTGGCTGTACAACGGCAAAAAAGGTGTCTCCAGCAAGGCACTGCAATACGGATTCTACGCGTTCTATCCGGTGCACCTGCTGGTTCTGCATCTGCTGTATACCTATGCGGTATAAGAGCCGCGGCATCCGTAACCGGCATTTACCTTCTAAAATTAAAGAGACCTCACCGCTGCTTTCCGCTCCCTGGTGAGGCCTTTTTTGTTGGTTTCTCTGCTCTTCCTTATTTTAATCGATATTTCTTTGCTGCACCTCTGCCTATAACTTCAATCAGGCCTTCTTCGCTCATTTGGCGCGCCAGAAGGTAGCTTCTGGTTTTTTTGATATT
>DJPG01000116.1 GCA_002439735.1 Firmicutes bacterium UBA6418
GGCCAGGAGGACTATGTGTTCGGAAACAGCAAAAAGGATGCCCGACATTGGGATGCTTGTCTTCTCGATATCTTTGAGAAATATACAGATGTTCTTGAACCGTTATTTAATGCTAAATAATTTCTGAGCAGCAAAACCAGTGTTTTCTTTAGCAAATCCCATTGACTTGGACGACTGAGGACGTATATAATAAAAGGTACGGCGCCGGCCTTTCGCAGCGGGCGCAGGAGAAGAATCTATGATAATGAAGAGGTTAGAATACAGATGAAAGAGATCACGCTCCGAGAGCTATGCCGAAACACCGAAGCTTACGCGGGACAGGAAGTCCTGATCAAAGGCTGGGTCAGAAACAACAGAAATTCCAACAAGTTCGGCTTTATTGAACTGAACGACGGCACATTCTTTAAGTCCGTGCAGGTCGTATACGAAGAAGCGTTCCTCGCGAATTACGAAGAGATCGCGAAGTCCTATGTCGGTTCCGCGCTGGCCATTGCGGGAGAAGTGGTTCTGACGCCGAACGCCAAGCAGCCATTTGAGATCAAAGCAAAGCAGGTGAACGTCGAAGGCACTTCCACGCCGGATTATCCGTTGCAGCCGAAGCGCCACTCGATGGAATTTCTCCGGGAGATCGGTTATCTGCGTCCGAGAACCAATATGTTCAGCGCGGTGTTCCGTGTACGCTCACTGGTCGCCTATGCGATCCATAAATTTTTCCAGGATCAGAACTTCGTTTATGTGCATACGCCCGTGATCACTGCCAGCGACGCAGAGGGCGCCGGCGAAATGTTCCAGGTAACCACCCTGGATCTCGACAATCTGCCGCGCACGGAAGACGGCAAAGTGGATTACAGTCAGGATTTCTTCGGCAAGAAGACGAACCTGACCGTATCCGGGCAGCTGGAAGCAGAGATCTTCGCGTTGGCATTTCGCAATGTCTATACATTCGGACCGACGTTCCGCGCGGAGAACTCCAACACCGCCCGCCACGCATCCGAATTCTGGATGATCGAGCCGGAAATGGCGTTCGCGGAGCTGGAAGACTATCTGGATGTCGCGGAAGACATGATCAAATATATCATTCATTTTGTACTCGAAAAAGCACCGGAAGAAATGCAGTTCTTTAACTCGTTCGTGGATAAGACACTACTTGCGAGACTGGACAACATCGTGAACTCCGACTTCGGCAGAGTGACCTACACCGAAGCGGTAGAGCTGCTGCAAAAATCAGGAAAAGAGTTCCAGTATCCGGTGGAATGGGGCATCGACCTGCAGACCGAGCATGAACGATATCTGACCGAAGAGATCTTCAAGAAACCGGTTTTTGTCACGGATTATCCGAAGGATATCAAGGCGTTCTATATGCGCCTGAACGATGACGGCAAGACTGTCGCGGCCGCGGATCTTCTGGTACCGGGCGTCGGCGAGATTATCGGCGGTTCGCAGAGAGAAGAACGACTCGACGTGCTGGAAAAAAGAATGGACGAAATGGGTCTCAAGAAGGAAGATTACTGGTGGTACTGCAACCTCCGCAAATTCGGCGGCGTGAAACACGCAGGCTATGGCCTAGGCTTTGAACGGATCATCATGTATGTCACCGGCGTACAGAACATCCGTGACGTCCTGCCGTTCCCGAGAACTCCGAAGACCGCGGAATTCTAAATGCAGCAATCGGAAATGACCATGACACAAGACACTTCAGCCTGCCCGCTGAGGTGTCTTTTTGGAAGTTTGGCAGTTTGAAAGATTTACAAAATAAGGAGAGATATATCTTATGCGTACGAAAACCAAAGGCATTGCGGTGACCATGATATCCGCAGTCTTTTTTGGGTTTATTCCCTTGATGGTCAAGACGATCTGCGCCGGTGGGGGCAATGCACTGGCTGCGGCATTTTATCGTTTTTTGCTGTCGCTGCCGGTGCTGTACCTGTATTTGCGATACAAAAAAATTTCACTTGGCATCACAAAAAGACAGTTGCTGGAGATCTTGCTGATCTCACTGCTGGGATACGGCGGCACGACTGTGTTTTTGTTTTCTTCCTATGATTATATTCCGCTCGGTATGGCGACGACGATCCATTTTACCTACCCGGTATTTACGATCCTGGGATGTATGATTTTCCTGCATGAACAGGTCAGACGACTGAAAATTTTTGCAGTTGCGCTGTCGTTCGGCGGTATTCTGTTCTTTTACAGCGGAGACGGCGGGGGCAATCTGCTTGGAATGGGGTTGGCATTTGTCTCCGGCATGACCTACGCGTTTTATACGATCGATCTTCGAGAAAGCAGCTTGCGTGAAATGGACACGCTGAAACTGATTTTTTATTTGAATACCGTATCGGCAGCCATGCTGCTTGTGATGTCTTTGCTGACTGGAGACTTTACTGCGGCACTGACACCTGCCGCATGGGCGGTCGCCGTATTTCTGGCTGTGTCCGGCTCTTTTGTCGGTGTGCTCGGATATCAGACCGGGATCAAGTGCATCGGACCTCAGAATACCGCGATTCTCAGCACCTTTGAACCGATTACGAGCGTCATCATCGGCGTTCTGGTATACCGGGAAGCTTTTTCGGTGCGAACCCTGCTGGGCTGCCTGTGTATCCTTTCTGCGGTGATCATTGTCGCGAAAATGAAAGATTGATACCGCAGCCGCAAAATATTTTGTTCCGGTAGAAGCAGATATTTGAAAAACAGTTGTTTTTTCAATTTTCATTTGATATAATATTGACGATCGTAAAAATATTTTGGGAGGTCTGAAATAGATGAAAGGCTATACAAGCGAAATGATTAGAAATGTTGCTTTGTTAGGACACGGCGGATGCGGTAAGACTACCTTCCTCGAAGCTGCTCTTTTAGCAACAGGCGTTATTAACAGATTAGGAAAGGTTGAAGAAGGCTCAACAGTATCCGACTATGACAAAATGGAGATCGAAAAAGGATATTCCATCAACACCACATTAGTACCGGTTGAATATAACAAAGTAAAAATCAACTTCGTTGATACGCCGGGATTCTTTGACTTCGCAGGCGAAGTGCAGGGCGCGCTCAGAGGTGTGGAGGCAGCAGCCATTCTGGTCGATGCGTCCTCCGGTATCCAGGTCGGTACCGAAAAAGCATGGGACGCGTGCAAAAAGCTGAGTTCCCCGAGATTCTTCATCATCAATAAGATCGATAAAGAAAATGTAGACGTGGAAAAAACCGTTGCGGAATTGCAGGACAAGTTCGGCACCTCCGTGGTTACGCTGGATGACAGAGAGGCGGTATCCGAAGCGATTGCAGAAGTAGACGAAGAATTGATGGACATCTACTTTGATGCCGGTGAATTTACCGACGAGCAGTTCAGCCGGGGTCTGACAAAAGGGATCCTGCAGGGCGACATCGTTCCGGTGTTCCACTGCTCCGCGCTGACGGGAGAAGGTATGAAGGAAGTTCTGCAGCAGATCATCGACTTCGTACCGAATCCAACCATTGAAGGATACAAGGCAGTGAATGACAAGGATGAGGAAATTGTCATCAAGGCAGACGCAAGCGCAAAACCGGTTGTCTTCATTTTCAAGACACTGGCAGACTCTTTCCTGGGCAAGATCTCTCTCGCAAAGGTCGTCAGCGGCAAAATCAGCGCAGGCATGACCCTGCATAACTTCCGCGTAGAAAAAGACGAAAAGCTCGGTTCCGTTTTCTTCATCAGAGGGAAGAATAAGGCAGATTGCCCGGAAGTTGTCGCAGGTGACATCGTCGCGCTCGGCAAATTAGAATATACCAAGACCGGTGATACGTTATCGGAAAAGAATAATCCGGTTACGATCGCACCGATCAGCTTCCCGCAGCCGACCTTATTCATGGCGATCGAATCCGCGGATAAGGGCGCGGACGACAAGCTCTCCACAGGATTTGCAAGACTGACGGAAGAAGACCCGTCCTTGACGCTGCAGAGAAACAAGGAAACACGACAGACCCTGGTAGGCGGTCAGGGTGAAAGCCAGATCAATATCGCACTCGCAAAATTAAAAGATAAATACGGTGTTTCCGTAAATATCGTTCCACAGAAGATCGCCTACAGAGAAACCATCAAGGGCACCTCCGATGTACAGGGTAAACACAAGAAACAATCCGGCGGTTCCGGTCAGTACGGTGATGTACATATCAAGTTCGCACCATCCACGGAGGAATTCGAATTCACCGAAGAGCTGTTTGGCGGTTCCGTTCCGAAACAGTACGTTCCGGCTGTTGAGAAAGGCTTGCTGGAATGCATGGAAAGAGGTCCTCTGGCAGGCTGCAAGGTTCAAAACGTCAAGGCTACTTTATATGATGGTTCCTACCATCCGGTAGACTCCAACGAAGCCGCATTCAAGATCGCAGCTTCTCTGGCATTCAAAAAAGGTATCGCGGAAGCGAAGCCGGTTCTGCTGGAACCGATCATGAAGCTCGACATCCTGGTTCCGGATGATTTCGTAGGCGCGGTTATGGGTGACCTGCCGACCAGAAGAGGCGCGGTCATGGGTATGGATCCGCAGATCGGCGGCGGTCAGCTGCTGCACGCGGAAGCACCGCAGGCAGAACTGTTTGACTATGCGATCGCACTGCGTTCCATGACACAGGCCAGAGGCTCGTTTACGATGGAATTCGCAAGGTACGAAGAAGTTCCGGCGATGAACGCACAGAAGATCATCGAAGCGCACAAGGCAGAGGAAGAAGACAAATAGTCCTGCCGCGGGCAAAAAGGTCGATTAAACGATAAAAGAGAAACTGAAACCTCCGGAATGCATAGACAAACCGGAGGTTTTGTTGTATAATCAATCCGAACAAACGTTCATGAAAGCTAGGGGTATGGAGGATATTATGGCAAAAAAAGGAAAAACTATTTTTGTTTGTCAGGAGTGTGGTTATGAGAGCACGCAATGGATGGGAAAGTGCATCTGTGGCGCATGGAATTCGTTTCTTGAGGAAAAGATCTTGCCGCTTCCGGAGAATGATGTACGCCGGCGAACTGCCGGGATCGGCGGTGTGCAGACTGCGGTGCGACCGTCGAAACTCTCGGAGATCGGCACGCAGGATTATGCCAGAGTCGATACCGGGATTGGCGAACTGAACCGGGTACTGGGCGGCGGGCTGGTAAAAGGCTCCCTGGTGCTGATCTCGGGTGAGCCAGGCATCGGAAAATCTACGATCATTATCCAGACAGCCGCTAACATTGCCAAACAGGGCGCAGCGGTACTGTATGTTTCCGGTGAAGAATCCGAAGAGCAGATCAAGCTGCGTGCAGATCGGGTGTGCCGGGAGATTCCGCAGAGCCTTTACGTGCTCGCGGAGACCAATATGGAGAATGTGGAAGCGATTTGCGAAATGATCCAACCGGATTTTTTGATCATTGACTCAATCCAGACGATGTATAGCGATCAGTTGGACTCCGCGCCGGGCAGCGTGTCACAGGTTCGGATGTGCGGCAATCAGTTGATGAAGATCGGCAAGACGCGCAGCATCCCGATCTTTATCGTGGCGCATGTGACTAAGAGCGGAGATCTTGCAGGACCAAAGACCGTGGAGCATCTGGTGGACTGCGTGCTCAATTTTACGGGCGAACGGGATCAGGAATTCCGCGTGATGCGGGCGTACAAGAACCGCTTTGGCACGACCAGCGAAATCGGCGCGTTTCACATGGAAGCAGAAGGCCTGACGGAAGTGCGCGATATTTCGGCGACCTTTTTAGAGAACCGGGAGGACAAGGCACCGGGTTCGGTGACCACCGCCATTTATGAAGGCAGTCGTCCGGTGATGTTTGAGATGCAGGCACTGGTCAGCCCATCCAATATCGGTTTCGCGCGCAGAACCGCAGTCGGCGTGGACAACACTCGTCTCAATATGATCCTGGCTGTGATGGAAAAGATCGTCGGTATTCCGCTGACCAATCAGGACGTCTATGTCAATGTCGTCGGCGGAATCCGCCCGGAGGGAACGGGCGCGGATCTTGCAGCCGCGCTGGCGATCTATTCCTCTTTCAAGAATATGACTGCGCAGCGGCGCACACTGGCGATGGGAGAGGTCGGCCTGACCGGTGACCTGCGCTCGGTTCAGAACGCAGAAAAGATCATCAAAGAAGCCGCGAGGCTTGGCTATGAGCAGGTGATTCTGCCGAAACGCAACGCCGAAAAAATCGGTGAGGGCGTTAAGGGCTGCCGCGTCATCGGCGTCCGCAACATACAGGAAGCGATCCGAGCCTTTGGGACGCAGAAGCCGCAGGAGAAGCAGACATGACCGCGGTCATATTACGCGGCATCACGCATGCTTTTGCTTGTATAGGATATACTTTTGTGATAAAATATTTTTAATAATGCATTTTGCGCTCTTGTAAAAGATTGCAATCTATGGAGGAAGAGAATGAAACGGTTTGATTTGATCAAAGAAGAGATCAAAGGGTGGATCGATCGAAGCAATAAGAAAAAATATATCCAGATGGTGATGCAAGATACCGGCTGGTCCAAAGAAAAAGCAAAGAAGGAAATGAAAAACGCCGCGCGGATGGGCTTTACTTATGCCTATTACGCAAAGCGTAAACTCTGGGCAAAGACGCCGGAGCAGCTGGAAAAGCACGCGGCATACTGGGAAAAAAAGCAGGAGCAGCAGCAAGAAGAAAAGGAAGCGGATCTGGCATATATTATGAAGCAGACCGGCTGGACAAAGACTGAGGTGATCGAAAGAGTTCGACAGGCATACCACCTTTGCGGCGCGAGTCTTTACGACTATACCCTGTTCAAAATGTGGGATCTGACTGAGGCACAGCAAAAAACAATTTATACCAAAGCCGTGTTTGATCAGCTTTTTGAAAAATATAATACCGACCCGATAGCCATTCAAACCTTGGTATATAAGGGAAGATTCGCGAAAGCCTTCGGCGATCTGATGAATCGCCGATGGTTTACTAACGGTACCAGTCTGACGAGAGAAAACTTTCCGCGCAAGATCGCGGGTCTGACGGAGGTCTTTGCGAAGCCGACGGCGTCTACAAAAGGAAATGGCGTGGAAAAGATCGTGTTCAGCGATTTCAAAGACAACCGGGAGCTTTATGACTATGTGAAGTCGAGGAGTTATAGCATCTTCGAGGAAGTGATTAAACAGCATCCGGCGATCGCCGCGATCAACGAAAGCTCAGTCAATACGATTCGCGTGGTCACCATCGTGGATAGCGGCGTCTGCCATCATGTGTTTACCTCTTTCCGCATCGGAGCAGGCAAGCTGGTCGATAATTTCTCGGCGGGCGGCATCGTTGCGGACATCGATCCGAAGACCGGCATTGTGCGCACTGCCGCGTTCAACCGCATTGGCGAGGGCTTTGTGCAGCATCCGATCTCGGGAATGGATATCAAGGGCTTTCGGATCCCGCTGTGGGATCAGGTTCTGGAAATGACGAAAACCGCAGCCATGCGAATGGCACCGCTGGGTGTCTGCATTGTCGGCTGGGACGTCGCGGTCGGGGAAGACAAGGTTTATCTGGTAGAAGGAAACTCCAGGCCTGGACATGAACTGCCGCAGCTGCCGTACGTCGATGTCAAAAAAGGCGTAAAGTATGTGGTAGAGCCGTTTCTGCCGCAAGAATCCGCAAAATAAAAACAGGACCGAATGACCAAGAGGCAGTCACGCGAACGACGATTTTCGCACACGTGACTGCCTCTTCCTTTCGATTTTTTTTTTCGATTTTTTTGCGCTCCGGTAGGAGAGCGGATTACGCCTTTTTCTCTTTTTCCTTGCGCATCATATCAAGCTCGAACCAGAAGGTGGTGCCCTTGCCGACCTTGCTCTCTACGCCGTAGTTGGCGCCATGCAGCGTGAGGATCTCTTTGACGATGGAAAGCCCAAGGCCGGTTCCGGTTGTTTCCCGGACATAATTGCTGCTGGTCTTGTAATAACGATCCCAGACATGCGGAAGTTCTTCCGGCTTGATGCCGGGGCCGTGATCTGAAACTTCCAAACGGTATACCTTGCCGACCTTCCGGATCGTTACCGTGATTACTTTATCCGCGCCGCAATATTTTACGGCATTGTTCGTTAGATTGGCGACCACTTGCTTGATCTTGTCCTCATCCGCATAGACAAACGCTTCTTTTGGCGCATTGAAGATAAAATCATAACCCTCCTGCTCCTGCAAAATCTCATAAGAAGCCAGGATAGAAGCAGTGATGGATGACAGGTCGGTCTGCTGCCGGTGAAGCTGCATTTTTTTGGTTTGCATGGCAGTGATCGTTGCCATATCGCTGACCAGGCGACTCATGCGTTCGGACTCGTCGATAATGACTGCAAGATGTGCATTGCGCTTTTCCGGGATATCACCGGACAGATCACGGATCATCTCCGCGTAGGAGCGGATCATCGTCAGTGGCGTTTTCAAATCGTGCGAAACATTTGCCACCAGATCTTTTTGACGGTTGTCGGCCTGTCCAAGCTCATAGGCGGCTACATTCAGCGTCTTTGCCAGATTATTGATCTCGGAATAAGAATTCGCTTCAAATTTAACATTATAGTTACCCTTTCCCATTTTTCTGGCGGTCTGCGTGATGCTCTTGATTGGTTTGGAAATCCGATCGGCGAAATAGACCGCGAGCAGGAACGTCACGAACAGGGTGATGATGGTAACGTAGAACAGCTGATTTTTCAGGATTTCCACAGTCGATGTGACCGGATACAGCGGTGAAAAAATATAAAGATAAACTTCGTGCCCCGCTTCGTGGTTCAAGTAGGCCGCATAAGCGAGGGTATTGTATTTTTCCAATCCGGTGTTGATCTTAAAAGAAACCGATGAGGATTTGTTCGGGGCGTTCTGCAACATCGTCCGCAGTTTGGGAAGCTGATCCTTGTACTGATAGACCGGCACAAGGCTCTCAGCTTCCGGCATGAAAAGCAGAACCTTGCCGCCGGACTCCATCATGACATAAAAATCATTGCTGATGGAAAGATCCTGAATGGACTCGGTCAGTTCATCATCACCACGCGCGTAAGCATGGTAGATTGAGGACGCGACCCGATTGACCTCGGTTGTTTTCATGTGTTCATAATAGTTATTCAAAAAGAAAATCTGCAGGAACCAGATCAAGATCACAATGCCGATGCCGACACCGACGAAATATACCCACAGGCGGAACTTGATGCTGCGGCGGTCAAACTTAATTTTCGTACTCAAACTTATAGCCAACTCCTCTCAGCGTTACAATAAAATCTCTGTAAGGCCCCAAGTTGTTGCGCAGATTCTTGATGTGGGTGTCAATCGTCCGGTCATCGCCGAAGAAGTCATAGCCCCAGATGTCGGAAAGCAGTTTGTCTCTGGAGAGTGCGATATTCTTGTTTTCTACCAGGTAGAACAGAAGATCGTATTCTTTCGGCGTCAGATCGACTTTTTTGCCGTCTACCGTGACGGTTCTCGCAGCGATATTGATTTCTAGTCCATCGAACTTCAAGACTTGCGACTGCGGCTGCGTAGCGGCTTTTCTCCTGGAAAGCACGGCATTGACTCTGGCCATCAGTTCTTTCGGACTGAACGGCTTGACCACATAATCATCGATACCGAGCTCAAAGCCGAAGAGTTTGTCATATTCTTCACCTCTGGCAGAAAGCATGATGACCGGAATATCTTTGATCTTTTTGATTTCCTTGCATGCCGAAAAACCATCCAGCTTTGGCATCATGATGTCCATAATGATTAAATCATAGTCGTTAAGCTTGCATAAACCGACTGCGGTGATGCCGTCATCGGCTTCTGTAATCTCGTAACCGCTGAATTCACCGTACTCTCGGATGACTTCGCGGATCTTGGGTTCGTCATCTACTACTAAAATCTTATACATGGGGTGCTCCTCCTTGTGATTTTTCTTTTTCCGCGTTCTGCATTTCTGAGAATATCATATCGACTGAATGTGTGGAAAAAGTGATGAAAATATAGTTTTATTGTACACGCAAAATAGCGGAAAGTCAATTAAAGCAAGTGTCTTGACGGAAGGAAAAAACTCGGCTATACTGTTGATATAGATGTACAATGGAGGGATTGTGTCGTGCTTGGAATGCGAAGCAGCGGGGGGCATAGATTTTCTCCGGGCGGAACACCTGACGGAGGCAGCCGTTTGTCCTTTGGGAATATTTGGGGAAGGCGAACCGGAGGGCGGCTTGCGCCTGTATCATCTGTGAATCAGGGGAGAAAGGAGGAACTGAAACATGTTCAGAAAATTTTTCAGAGGCATATTTTCCATCATCGGCGGTCTGATCGGCTATGAGGTGTTCGATGTCTGCAAGTATCTGCTGCAAAACATGGACTCGGCTTCGGGACCAATCGTTCTGTCCAATACCGAAGAGATCTGGGCAGCCTCCCTTTGCGTCATTATTTTTGGAATTATTTTTTATCAGATCGCGCCTGCGTTGACTCGGAAAAGCCGAAAAGTTGCCGACAATATCGGCACGGATCTGCAGAGCGTTTCCGCCAATGACTTGATCGGCGGCACGATCGGATTGATCCTGGGTCTGGTCATTGCGTTCCTGCTGACACAGATCTATCAGAGCGTCATCAGCCAGAAATCGCTGTATCTGACGATCACCATCACGCTTTATGGGGTGCTGGCATTCCTGGGAGCTGTGGTCGGAAGTAAAAAAGGCTCGGAGTTTTTGAACCTTTACGCCAAAGAGCGCAAAGCTATGCTACAGGCAAAGGCTCTGCCCACCGAGGAAAACCCATACGGATATAATGCAAAAGATAAAAAAATAGGACGGATCCCGAAGATCCTGGATACCAGCGTCATCATCGACGGTAGGATTCTGGAAATCATGAAGACCGGTTTCCTGGAGGGACCGATCGTGATCCCGGAATTTGTGCTGGTGGAATTGCGGCATATTGCGGATTCTTCCGACGCCCTGAAGCGTAATCGCGGACGCCGGGGGTTGGATATCCTCAATAAGATCCAAACGGAATATGGCATCGAGATCTACAATACCGATTCCGAAAAAGCGTTGAAAGAGATTCCGGAGGTTGATGTCAAACTCTTGAAACTGGCACAGATCATGAAAGGCAAGGTCGTGACAAACGACTTTAATTTGAATAAGGTGGCGGTGATCAAGGGCGTGGCCGTGCTGAATATCAATGAACTTGCCAATGCCTTGAAGCCGATGGTCATCCCCGGAGAGACCATGACCGTAACGCTGATCAAACAAGGAAAGGATCATAATCAGGGCATCGCTTATCTGGACGATGGCACGATGATCGTCGTCGAGGACGGAAGACGTGAGATCGGCAAAGTGGTGGATATTACCGTGACCAGCGTGCTGCAGACCGCTGCGGGGCGCATGATTTTCGGCAAACTCAAATAAGAAAACACGATGTATCAGGATAAAAAAGTAACGGTTATCATTATGGCAGCGGGACGGGGAACCCGTATGGGAACGGAGCTGCCAAAACAATTTTTGAGGATCGGACCGCAAGGGGAAACGATTCTGGAAACAACCGTAAAAACGTTCCATGACTGCCTGGCCGTTGATGAAATCCTGATTGCTGCGAATCAGGATTTCATCGCACGTTGCCGCCAGCTTTGTGAACGCTTCACAAAGGTCTGGGGTGTTGTGCCGGGCGGAAAAGAACGGCAGGACTCGGTTCGGGAGGGGCTGCAGCACGCGTCGGACAGCGGGTTGGTGCTCGTGCATGACGCAGCTCGTCCTTACGTGACAGAAGATGTGATCCTGCGCGTACTGGCAGGCGCGGCAAGAACCGGCGCGGCAGTACCGGTCGTGCCGGTGAAGGACACGATTCGGCAGGAAATCTGCGATGAGGCCGCTGCACGGGCATACAGCGATACGCAAGGGGAGAGTGTAGACGATGAAACCGGCGGCATGCGGAAGTCACAGACGCTGGATCGGTCAAAATTGTATCAAGTGCAGACACCGCAGGGATTCCGAACCGCTTTACTCAAGGAAGCCTATCGCAAGGCTTATGAAGACGATTTTTACGGCACCGATGAAGCCGGTGTTGTGGAGCATTTCGGAGCGCCGGTCACAATGGTTGCCGGTGACGAAGCAAATAAAAAAATCACGACTAGGGAGGACATGCCGGTGACGCGGACAGAGTATCGGATCGGAATGGGCTATGACGTGCACCGCCTGACAGAGGATCGTGCTTTGATTCTCTGCGGGGTGGAAATCCCACACGAAAAGGGACTGCTGGGACATTCGGACGCGGACGTGCCGCTGCATGCGCTGATGGACGCGATGCTGGGTGCGGCGGCACTGGGGGATATCGGAAGACATTTCCCGGACAGCGATGAACGTTACCAAGGCATTTCCAGTCTGTTGCTGCTTGCGAAAGTCCGGCGGCTGATCGCCGAAAAAGGCTTCGCTGTCGGCAATGTGGATATCACCATCATTGCGCAAAGACCGAAGGTCGCACCTTATATCGCGCAGATGCAGACACAAGTGGCCAAAACGCTTGACATTGAGCTGGATTGTGTCAACGTCAAGGCGACCACGACGGAACGGCTCGGTTTTGCCGGTCGTGAAGAAGGCATCGCCGCGGAAGCAGTCTGTCTGCTGACACGCAGGTGACGGTTTGCGGCAGAATCGCATGGAAAGCGCGCAAAGAGGTGCGTGGCGTGCCGTCGACATAAAAAAAGACGAAACGCTTTGCCTGACCGGAATGGTCGGATTGGCAGAGAGAAGATCAATCACAGAAAAACGAGGAGAAACCAGAAGATGAAATTATCACACATGTATTTCAAAACACTGAGGGAAGTTCCGACGGAAGCCGAAATCCCGAGTCATATCCTGCTTCTGAGAGCAGGCATGATCAAAAAAACAGCGGCGGGAATCTATACCTATATGCCGATGGGCTGGAGAACGATCCGCAAGATTGAACAAATCACCCGGGAAGAAATGGACGCCAAGGGGGCAGAAGAAATCTATACACAGATCGCACAGCCCGCAGAGCTGTGGAAAGAGTCCGGACGCTGGAGTGCTTACGGTCCGGAAATGTGGAGACTCAAAGATCGGAACGACCGCGAATTCTGCCTCGGTCCGACTGCGGAGGAAATCTTCACGGATATTGCGAGAAGTGATATCTCCTCGCACAGACAGCTGCCGCGCATGCTCTATCAGATCACCGATAAATATCGGGATGAAGCACGTCCGCGCTACGGCATGATGCGTTCGCGTGTCTTTATCATGAAAGATAACTATTCCTTCGACAAGGATGCGGCCGGACTTGATGAAAGCTACAACAAGATGTACGATGCATATACGAATGTATTTACGCGCTGCGGTCTGAATTTCCGTCCGGTCGAAGCAGATACCGGCGCGATCGGCGGCTCCAACTCGCATGAGTTTACGGCGCTTTGTGAATACGGAGAATCCGAGATCGCGTACTGCGACCACTGCGATCTGGCGGCGACCGTCGAAAAGGCGGCCTGTGTGGACGCCGCGCCGCAGGAGGATATCGAAATGCTGCCGCTGGAAAAGGTATACACCCCGGGCACCAAGACCATCGAGGAGGTCGCGGATTTTCTGAAGCTGGACAAGACGCAGACCATCAAGGCACTGCTCTTTGTGACCTACGATCCGGATGGAAAGGAAAACGGCTATGTGGCAGCGTTTATCCGCGGTGACCGTGAACTGAACATGACCAAGCTGGTCAATGCGCTGGACATTCCGGAATACGCGATCGCCTTCGCGGACGAAACGAGGATGGCAGCGGCGACCGGCTGTGTGGGCGGCTTTACCGGCCCGATGCACCTGCACGACTGCAAGATCGTGGTGGACAGCGAACTGCCGGGGCTCAAGAACCTGTGCGCGGGAGCCTGCGAGACCGATCATCACTATATCAACATGAACTACGGTCGTGACTACAAGGGTGATATCGTCACGGATATCAAGACGCTCAAAGAGGGCGACACCTGCCCAATCTGCGGCGCGCCGGTACGATATGCCAGAGGCGTGGAGGTCGGACAGATTTTCAAACTCGGTACGAAATATTCCGAGCCGATGCATGCGGTTTACAAGGACGAAAATCAGCAGGATCAGCTGATCTGGATGGGATGCTACGGCATCGGTGTTTCTCGTACATTCCAAGCGATCATCGACATGCCGAAGAACCATGACGACAGCGGCATCATTTGGCCGATGTCCGTAGCGCCGTATCATGTCATCATCACAGAGGTAAAGCCGGGCGATGAGGCGCAGGATGCAGTCAGCCAGAAGATCTATGACGAGCTGACGAGAGCCGGTGTGGAAGTCCTGTGGGACGATCGGAACGAGCGTCCGGGCGTAAAGTTCAAAGACGCGGATCTGATCGGCATTCCGGTACGGATCACGGTCGGCAAACTCGCAGGAGACGGTATCGTGGAATACAAGCTCAGACGCAGTACGGATAAGAGTGAAAAAGGGGTGGAAGAAGCGATTGCGGCAGCGATCGAGATTGTCAATGCGGAAAGAACAGGAAGATAATCTATATGTACAGCTTTTTTGGCTGTTTTTCAAACTCGGTCTGTTTACGATCGGCGGCGGGATGGCGATGGTGCCGCTTCTGCAGGAAAAGGTATGCGATGAGAAAGGCTGGATGACGGAAGAAGAAACGGTAGACTGTCTGGCAGTCAGTCAGGGTCTGCCGGGCGTCGTCGCCATCAACATGGCGACCTACGTGGGCTATAAAATGAAAAAACTGCCCGGAGCGGTGATCGCGACGCTTGGAACCATCATACCCTCGTTTGTCATCATCATTTTGGTGGTATTATTTTTAGATACGATCGCAGAAAACACCTACGTGCAGGGGGCTTTGACCGGGATACGCGCGGCAGCGACCGGATTGATCGCGTTTGCGGCATGGAAACTCGGCAAACAGGTACTGGCCGGAAAAGGCGTGTTTGAATGGGTGCTGGCGTTGGCATCCTTTGTGATCATCGCTTTTTTTGACATCAATGCTGTCTGGGTGATCCTCGGAAGCATTGCGGTCGGGATCCTGTATTCGCTGCTGCTGTCCAAACGTGTGAAGACTGCGGAAGCAGAAAAAGAGGAAGGAGCGCGCACATGATCTTTCTGAAACTTTTTCTGGCTTTTGCAAAGATCGGCTTCATCGGCTTCGGCGGAGGTCTGGCGATCCTGCCGCTGATCTACCAGAGCGCGCTGATGTTCGGAGAAATGTCGGCAAGCGAGTTCGCGAATCTGTTCGCGATCTCGCAGGCGACGCCCGGGCCGATCGCGGTCAACGCGGCGACGTTCGTGGGCTTTCAGATCGCGGGTGTCGGCGGAGCGGTGGCCGCGACCGCAGGGGTTGCGGTTCCTTCGTTCATTCTGGTGGCGATCGTAGCGAATTTTTTAGGCCGGCATCGGGAAAGTCGGCTGATTCAGGGAGCTTTCGCGGGGATCCGACCGGCAACCGTCGGCATGATCGCTTCGGCGGTGATTTTCATCGGCAAAACGGCGTTGTTTCGTGAGGACGCGGCGACGTTTACCAGTCTGGCGCAGTTTATGGCAGAACTGAATGCGGTTCCAGCGCTGATGGCTGCGGCAACCGTCCTGCTGATGGCAAAGACCAAACTCGGAACGATCCGAATCATCCTCTTGATGGGAATTCTGGGAGCACTGCTTTGCAGCTGAAACACAAAAAACTTTGAAGGAGAATAAGATAATATGAAGAAGTTTGTAATTGAAATGGAAAACGGCGATGTGATGCGCGGTGAACTTTATCCGGAGATCGCCCCGATCACCGTAGAAAATTTTGAAAAACTCGCAGATGAAAAGTTTTATGACGGTCTGACTTTCCACAGAGTGATTCCGGGTTTCATGATCCAGGGTGGATGTCCGCGCGGAAACGGAACCGGCGGACCGGGATACAACATCAAAGGCGAATTTGCGGCAAACGGCGTAGCCAACGATTTGAAACACGAAAGAGGCGTTCTCTCCATGGCCAGAGCAATGGATCCGAATTCTGCCGGCTCGCAGTTCTTCATCATGGTAGAGGACGCGCCGCACCTGGACGGTCAATATGCGGCTTTCGGCAGGGTGACCGAAGGCATGGACGCGGCGGATCGAATTGTCAGTGTAAAAACCGGATGGAACGACTGCCCATGCGAAAAACAGGTGATTAAAACTATAACGGTCGTGGAGGAATAGAAATTAATGGCGTTTTTTAGAGAAGTCAGTGAAGATATCCGCAACATGGTGGAAAAAGATCCGGCGGCAAGAAACGCTCTGGAGGTTCTGATCTGCTACCCGGGGATCTGGGCACTGATCTGGCACCGACCGGCACACTGGCTGTATAAGCATCACTGCCCGTTTCTGGCGAGACTGATCTCGCAACTGACACGCTTTTTTACCGGCATTGAGATTCACCCGGGCGCGACCATCGGACGCAGATGCTTTATCGACCATGGCATGGCGGTCATCATCGGCGAAACCGCCGAGGTCGGGGATGATGTCACAATTTATCAGGGCGTCACCTTGGGCGGCACCGGCAAAGACACCGGCAAGCGACATCCGACGATCGGCAACCGCGTGCTTGTCAGCAGCGGCGCGAAAGTATTAGGACCGTTCAAAGTCGGCGACGATGTGAAGATCGGCGCGGGTTCGGTCGTGTTGAAGGAGGTGCCGCCGAACTGTACGGTCGTCGGTATACCGGGAACCATTGTCAAGCGCAACGGTGAGAGTACCACACAGGATCTGAACCAAGTTGACCTACCGGATCCGATTGCAGTCGAGATTGAGTGTCTGCGTAAGCGCGTGATGGAACTGGAAAAAATCTTGCAGGCTACACACAAGATTGAAGCAGGGTGCATCGACTGTGCCGGCGCTTCCAATCTTGAAGAGGGGCTGATCGAAGTGATTCGCGAAAAGAACCAGAAAGAAGGAAACGAAAATGAAAATTTATAACACGTTGACGAGAAAAAAAGAAGAGTTCGTGCCGATCGAAGCGGGCAAGGTCAAGATGTATGTTTGCGGCCCGACAGTATACAACTATTTTCATATCGGGAACGCAAGACCCTTTGTTGTATTCGACACCCTTCGAAGATATCTGGAATACCGCGGCTATAAGGTAAAATTTGTACAAAATTTTACCGATGTCGATGACAAGATCATCAACCGCGCAAAGGAAGAAGGTATTACCGCACCGGAAGTTTCCGAAAAGTATATCGAGGAATATTACAAGGACGCGGCGGCGCTCAATGTCAAAAAGGCAACGGTGCATCCAAAAGTATCCGAAACGATGGATGATATCATTCAGTTCATACAGGATCTGATTGACAAGGGCTACGCCTATGAATCACAGGGTGATGTCTACTACCGAACGCGAAAATTTAAAGGCTACGGCAAGCTTTCCGGTAAAAATATTGACGAACTAATCCAGGGCGCCAGCGAACGAACCAGAAGCACGGATGACATGAAAAAAGAAGATCCGCTGGACTTCGCGCTTTGGAAGGCACGCAAGGAACCGAGCGAGATCGCATGGAAATCTCCTTGGGGCATGGGAAGGCCGGGCTGGCACATTGAATGTTCAACGATGGCCAAGAAGTATCTTGGATCGACGATTGATATCCATGCCGGTGGTGAAGATTTACAGTTCCCACACCACGAAAACGAGATCGCGCAGTCCGAAGCGCACAACGGATGCGAATTTGCGCATTATTGGATGCACAACGGCTACATCAATATCGATGGCACGAAGATGTCCAAGTCTCTGGGCAACTTCAAGACGGTACGTGACCTTCTGCAGCATTACGACGGGGAAGTCCTGCGTTTTCTGATCCTCAGCGGTCAGTACCGCGGCCCGATTGATTTTAATTCCGAGATCCTCGAACAGTCCAAGAACGCCATGACCCGTCTGCGCAACGCCAAATCCAACCTAAAGCATCTGATTGAGACCGGCAGCGGCAGCATGACGGATGCCGAAAAGGAAAAGCTGGCGGGTTATGACAAATACCGGCAGGAATTCATCCAGGCGATGGATGACGATCTGAACACGGCAGACGCGATCTCCGCAGTCTTTGAGCTGGTAACGGCGATCAATACCGCAGTCAAGGACGGCGCGAGCAAGGAATTCGCGCAGAAATCCCTCGATACCCTGATGGAGCTTGCTACGGTGCTTGGGCTTTTGCAACAGGAGTTTGAAGAGAAAGTTGTCATCGATGACGAGCTGAAGACACTGATTGACGAAAGACAGGAAGCCAGAAAGGCAAAGAATTTTGCCAGAGCGGATGAGATTCGTGATGAACTCAAGGCGCGCGGTCTGATCCTCAAGGATACGCCGCAGGGCGTGCAGGTCATCAAGGCATAGTCCTGCGCAAGAACAGCGAAGGAAAAGTAAAATATGGGATTTGATCCAAAAACAATGAACACAACGGCGCTCGCCTATATTGGCGACGCCGTTTATGAAATTTACGTAAGGGAGCGCGTGCTGGCGGCTTCCGGGCAGCTTGGACGCCCGCAGCTGCAAAGCAGCACACAGGAGCAGGGCAGCCCGCGGCAGGCGCACGGCACCGGTAAAGAGCAGACTGCCTTCGGCGCGCATGTGGACGCGCTGCATAAACACGCGATCCGTTACGTTCGCGCGGCTGGGCAGGCTAAGGCGCTGCGCGCCATGCTCAAAGACGGCTTTTTGACCGCGGAGGAAGAAGCCTTGGTTCGGCGCGCCCGCAACCATAAATCGGTCTCCAAACCAAAAAACGCCGACGCCATGGACTATAAATACGCCACCGCGCTGGAAGCCCTGATCGGCTATTGGCATCTGACCGCGGGCGCAGAGGCGCGAAATCGCAAAGAGGAGATCATCTTCCGCGCGTTTGCGGAGATCGAAACAATGAGATGAGCCATAAGAGTCTGCACGATCAAATTATGGTGCAGACTTTTTGCTTGTTTCTTTTTGCGGATTCCAGTATACTATAGATAACGTGTGTGAATGCGCACATGGAAAGTGTGCAGATCAATGCGAAAAAAGGAGTGAGAGATCATGAGCAATACCGAAAAACGCAAAAAAGTTTCCATCGGGGTGGAGGATTTCAAAACGTTGATTGAATGGAACGGTTATTTTGTGGACAAAACGCTGATGATCAGGGAGCTGATCGAAAGCAACGCTATGGTCACGTTGTTCACCCGACCGCGCCGCTTCGGCAAGACGCTGAATCAGTTTATGATCCGGCGCTTCTTTGAGGATGAGATCACCGAAAAAGGCGAAAAAGTTGACAATCGCTATCTCTTTGACGGACTGGCGATCACAGGCTGCGGGGAAGAGATCCTCAAGCATCAGCAGCGGTATCCGGTGATCTTCATGACCTTGAAGTCGGCAAAGCAGGATACCTATGCGTTGGCCTATATGGAATTAAAAAAACGCATCAGTGAGGAATATAAACGTCACAAATATGTCCTGCAGGGAGAAACTCTGACGATGGACGAGAAGAAGCGCTTTGAGGCGGTGTCAGCGATCGTGGACGATGACAGTCTGTATACCGACGCGCTCGGTTTCCTCTCAGCGTGTCTTGCCAAATATCATGGACACAAGACCATCATCCTCATCGATGAGTACGACGTACCGCTGGAGAACGCTTATCTGCATGGCTTCTACGAGGAGATGATCGGCTTTATCCGTTCTCTGTTTGAATCGGCGCTCAAGACCAATCCGTATCTGGAAAAGGGCGTGATCACCGGCTGTCTTCGGATCAGCAAGGAGAGCATCTTTACCGGACTGAACAATATGGAAGTACAGTCGATCCTCAGTGTGAATTATCCGGGCAGTTTCGGTTTCACCGAGCCGGAGACGCAGGAAATGATGGCGTACTTTGGGCTTTCGGACAATTACGCGGAGCTGAAACGATGGTACGACGGCTATTGCTTCGGCGGAGTGGAAATTTACAACCCATGGAGTATCTTGAACTATATTCGAATGGCAGAGGTTGACAAAAATTATCTGCCGCGCCCGTATTGGTCGAATTCTTCTTCCAACAGCATCATCCGTGAGATGGTGGGAGAGGCGGACGAAGAAGCCCGAACGGATCTGGAAACGCTGATCAACGGCGGCACGATCGAGAAACGCGTGCATGAGGACATCACCTACGGCGATATCCATCAATCACAGGACAATTTGTGGAACTTCCTGTTCTTCACCGGCTATCTCAAAAAGATCGGGGAGCGCAAGGAGCAAAACAAGCTTTATTTGACGATGAAAATTCCGAATCTGGAGATTGCCTCGATCTATGAGGACTCCATATCCTATTGGTTTGACCAGCGCATGAAACAGACCGACCGCAGCCCATTGCTGCGTGCATTGGAAAGCGGAGACTGCCAGGCCGCCGAGGACTTCATCAACCGGCAGCTGATGGATACGATCAGCTATTTCGATCACGCGGAGAGCTTCTATCATGGCTTCCTGGCAGGGCTTTTGACCAATATCGGCGGCTACCGCGTCAAGTCCAATCGTGAGAGCGGAAACGGCAGACCGGATATTGTGATGCAGACGCCGAATATCCGCAAAGGTCGCGTCATTCTTTTAGAGCTGAAATTAGCTGCGAGCATCGCGGATCTGGAGGCGGCTTGTGGCAGAGGTCTTGCGCAGATCGAAACGCAGCGCTATGCGGAGCCGTTTACCAAAGAGGGTTATCCGACCGTACTCAAATACGCGGTCAGCTTTTATAAAAAGGACTGCATGGTGCAAAAAGGCGGGTCTGCAAAAAGATGAAAGCAAACTACTTGCATTTTGCGGCACGCCGTGCTACGATTGCAGATAGTGAAAAGAAAAACAAGGAAGCGGAACTCTGCAGAGGACTCCATGCGTTTTTGCATTGTGAGATTTTGTGTCACAGAAGCGATGGTTGGAAATACCGTCGCCTTTTCTTTTTTTGAAAACAAACACGCGAAACTTTTCATCCTTTACCGAGCGATGCCGAATGACAGGCATCGCCCACTAGAAAAGTGCTGCGGCAGGAAGC